>JAUXFB010000243.1 GCA_030620255.1 Candidatus Aminicenantota bacterium
AAAAAGCTAAAAAGGAAATTGAAGAGAAGTTAAATATATAATTAGACTAATAGTTAAATGGTAAAAGGGAATATTGAATAACGAATAATGAACAAGGAATGATGAAAGAAAAAAGAACTATTCAACCAATCAACCAGTCAACTATTAGTCTAATCAACCAAGCCTAAGATTTGGTTTTATAATTTAAATTTGAGATTTAAATGGCATAGAGTTAATTCATCTCCGTTTTTAAGTTCGTATTTTACACCTGTATTTAATTTATCTCCATTAAGGTAGGTCCCATTTACAGAGCCAGGCTCTTCTGCAATGTAGAATTTATCATTAATATAAGAAATTGAAGAATGTTTTCTTGATATATATTTTTCTTCGTCTTCTCTTGTTAAATCAACATCAGGGATAAATCCTGTTGTATAATCTCTTCTTCCCAGAAAAGTTTTTTTCTTTATTAATTGTGCAATTCTATTGGATCTCTGAATGATTAAATAAGCTTTAATATCTGAAGGTAGATTTTCTGCAATAGCATCATCATGAGTTTCTTCATTTGCATCTTCTTCTTTATCAACTATTACTATTTTCTTTTTAGCTAAAAGTATATTATTAAGTATCTTTAGATTTTTTTCAGATAGTTTTTTTAAAATTTTTAGAGCAATTTTTGTGTTTTTTTTCATCATATCCACAAGGTAAACATATGGTATTTCAATTATGTTACTATCTTCTATAACATCTACAGTATAGGCTGCGATATGGTCACTATTTAAAGACTCTTCTCCGAAAAAATCACCCTTTGTAAGAGTTGTTAAAATAAGATCATTCTCTTCTATTTTTAATTGTACTTTGCCTTTGTTAATTATATAAAAATCTGTTTGTAAATCTCCCTTTTCATATATAACATCACCCATTTTGAAGTGCTTTATGTATTTTTTTGCTATATCCATAGTTCTATTTAATTATACCATTAATAGATTATTTTATAATAAGAGGTTTAGGTTTGTCAAATTTTTGAAAGGAATTCTTTATTGATATTATTTTATAAAGCACAAAACTGTATTTGACCATATTAAAAGCATAAAGTATAATACTCAAAGAATATGATTAAAAAAGAAATTAAGAAAAATTTAATAAAAGCTATTGGTAAAGGTAAAGTTTTTGATGAAAAAGAGTATTTAATAACGTATTCATATGATGCGACCCGTATAGAATATTTACCTGATTTAGTTGTGTTTCCAGAAAATAAAGAGGACATAGAAAGGATCTTGAAAATTGCATATAAATATAAGATACCAGTAACACCAAGGGGAGCAGGAGTTGGTTATTCTGGCGGTGCATTACCATATAACAAAGGAATAGTTATAGTTTTTACAAAGATGAATAGAATATTAAATATTGATACAAAAAATTTTATTGCAGAAGTTGAACCAGGAGTTGTTACATATGAGCTTCAAAATGAATGTGAAAAGAAAGGACTTTTTTATCCTCCTGATCCAGCAAGTTTAAAGACTTCAACAATTGGGGGTAATGTTTCTGAGAATTCAGGAGGACCAAGATGCTTTAAGTATGGTGTAACATCAAATTATGTACTTGAACTGGAATGCTTTTTAGTAAATGGAGACAAAGTGAAATTTGGATCCAATGTAATAAAGGATGTTGCTGGATATGATTTAAAATCTCTCATTATTGGATCAGAGGGAACTCTTGCAGTTATTTCAAAGATTGTTTTAAGATTAATTCCCTTACCTGAATTCAGGGTTTTATTTCGAGTAGATTTTAAATCTTTGAAAATAGGAGCTGAATTTATAAATAGAGTAATAAGTAGTAAAGTTTATCCCTCAGTACTTGAATTTATGGATAGAAATTCTATTTCTGCATCTTCTGAATATATGGGTATATCTTTAAATAATGATATAAACGCTTCTGTTTTAATAGAGATTGATGGGAATGAGATTGAGGTTAAGGAGAGGAAGAATAGATTTATTGAGGTTTTGAAAGATTGTGAGATTTTAAATTACAAAATTGCTGAAACAGAAGAAGAGCAAGAAGAACTCTGGGAAATAAGGAGGAATGTTTCTCCTGCGATTTCAGGTTTAAGTCCTAAGAAAATCAATGAGGATATAGTAGTACCTGTTAGCAAAATTCCTGAAACAGTTGAATTTGTTGATAAACTTGCAAAAGAATATAACCTGTTAATTATATTATTTGGACATTTTGGAGATGGGAATATTCATACGAATTTAATGGTTGATCCTGATAATCCAGAAGAGATGAGAAAATCAGAGATTGCACTTAATGAAATATTTCGTTATGTAATTTCAAAGAAAGGTTCTATTACAGGAGAACATGGGGTCGGTATATCTAAAAAACCTTTTATGAAATACCAATTTTCAAATAGAGAGATAGAGCTTTTTAAGCAGGTTAAGAGGGTTTTTGACCCTGAGAATCTGTTGAACCCGGGCAAAATATTCTAAGAATATCTCAGGATATAAATACATGCTCAATCAAGTTGACAAAAACGTCTCTAAAAATTATAATCTATAAATGTATAATAAGTTCAAAGGTTTTATAAAAGAGGGGAGTGAAGAAGAATTTCTTATTGAAAAGATAGATGAAAAAAAATTACCAGCTCATATTGCAATTATTATGGATGGTAATGGAAGATGGGCAAAGCAGAGAAACCTGAATAGAGTAGATGGGCATAAAAAGGGTGCTGATGCAGCAAGACTTATAACAGAGTGCTCTTCAAGGATTGGTATAAAACATTTAACATTTTTTGCATTTTCAACTGAAAATTGGAAAAGGCCTATAAAAGAGGTAAATGCTCTTATGGATATGCTTTATAACAATTTAGTATTGGAAAAAAAATTTCTGGAAGATAATAAAATTAAATTTAATGTCCTGGGAGATATAAAAAGACTTCCAAAAAAGTTAAAAGAAAAATTAATGGAAACAGAAGAGTTTTCAAGGAACTATTCAAATATGCAGATTAACATTGCTTTAAATTATGGTTCAAGAATGGAGATAATCCAGGCGATAAAAAGGATAGTTGATTCAAATATTTCTTCATCCAGGGTCAATGAAAAATTGTTTGAAAAATACTTATATACTTATAAAATTCCTGATCCGGATTTATTGATTCGCACATCTGGTGAGTTAAGGATTTCAAATTTTCTTTTATACCAAATTGCTTATTCTGAGTTATATTTTACAGAAGTTTTTTGGCCTGATTTTGGTATAAGAGAATTTTTTAAAGCTATTATAGAATTTCAAAGCAGAAAAAGAAGGTTAGGTGGATTATGAATGAATTTGTTAAACGCACAATAACAGCTTTTTTCTTAATTATTATTGCTTTTGTTTTAATTAAATTTTTACCATTGATTTATTTCTCTATTATACTTTTTTTATTGATTTCAGGTGCAGCATATGAGTTTATAAGTATATGTAATCCTGAGAAATATTCATATTTTT
>JAUXFB010000126.1 GCA_030620255.1 Candidatus Aminicenantota bacterium
AGATTACAACAGGAATGATTCAAAACTTGAAATAATAAAAATAAAAACTAACCTGACAGCAAACAAACTTCAGGAAAAACTTAAAAAACAAGAAAAATTATTTAAAAAGGCAGTTAAAGAGAGAGATGAATTTAAAGACAAGTATTTAAGAAATTTAGCAGAAATTGATAATTTCAGAAAAAGAATGAATAAAGAAAAAGAAAATTATCATAAATACATATTAAGCGAATTTCTTATAAATTTGCTTGAAATATTTGATAATCTTGAGAGGGCTCTAAATTCGCAACCAAATTTAAACAATAATGAGAAATCTATTTTTTCAGGGATAATCATGATACACAAACAACTTATTGAATTTTTGAAAAAACATAATACAGTGGAAATGGAAGCACTGGGGAAGCCTTTTGATCCTAACTTTCATCAAGCATTGTCTAAAGAGGAAAGGCATGACATTAAAGAGCCTATTGTAGTTAAAGTATACCAAAAAGGTTTTATATATAATGGCAAACTACTTCGTCCTAGTCTTGTAAAAGTAGCAGTTCCTGTCAAAACTGAAAAAAATTCAAAAGAAAAATTATAAATGTCTATAGATATAGGAATAGATCTTGGGACTACAAACTCCTGCATAAGTTACTTAGAAGGTGACCAACTCATTATAATACCTAACCCGGAAGGTTCGAGGGTTACCCCTTCAATGATTGCTTTAACTCATGACAGGAAGAAAATTTTTGGAAATATTGCTAAAAGACAATTCATAACTAATAATCTTAATACAATATGGGGTATAAAAAGGCTAATCGGAAGAAAATTTCAGAGCGGCGAAACAAACGAAATGAAACAGAGGATTGGATATAAAATCAGTGAATCAAAAAATGGAGACACAAAAATTCACTTTGGAGACAAAGCCTACTCAACTGAGGAAATCTCAGGAATGTTTTTAAAATACTTAAAACAAATATCTGAGGATTATCTGGGTGAAAAAATAGGTAATGCAGTAATAACAGTCCCTGCCTCCTTTAATGATGCACAGAGACAAGCAACAAAAGTAGCTGCAGAAATAGCTGGATTAAATACTTCTAGAATAATAAATGAGCCTACAGCAGCATTAATTGCATATAGAGATAAAATAAAAAAAAACGGTCTTTACGCTGTTTATGATTTTGGTGGCGGAACCTTTGATATATCAATAGTTGAGGTTAATGATGAAATATATAAAGTAATATCAACGTCTGGAAATACTTTCCTGGGTGGAAATGATATAGACAGTAAAATCATTGACTGGCTATTAGATGAAATAACAAAAGAAATTCCTATAGATATTTCAAAACATAAAAACATTTTACAAATAATTCTTCAAAAAGCAGAGAAAGCAAAAATTGAACTCTCTTTCAATGAAGAAACTATGATATCAATCCCATATTTATATCATTTTTCTGATGGAAAAGATTATCACTTTCAAAAAAAATTTACAAGAGTTCAACTTGAGCATGAATCAATAGATATCATTGATAAGACAATTGAATTAATAAAAAAATCTCTTGAAGATATTAATATAACTCCCGATCAGATTGAAAAAACCATTCTTGTCGGAGGGCAAAGCAGAATGCCCTTAGTCTCACAAAAATTATATGATTACTTCAAAAAAACACCCTATAAAAACCTAAACCCTGAAGAAATCGTTGCCCAAGGCGCAGCTATTCAATCAAGTATTATTGAAGGTAAATTAAAAGATATACTTCTTCTTGATGTAACTTCTCTTTCTTTAGGACTTGAAACAAAAGGTGATACTTTCACAAAAATAATTGAGAGAAACACAACAATACCAACAAAAAAATCAATGCAATTTACAACCATCAGCGATAACCAGAGAACAGTAAAAATACATATACTTCAGGGTGAAAGAGAATTGTCTTCCCAGAATAAATCTTTAGGATATTTTACTTTAATAGGAATTCCGCTTGCCCCAAAAGGTATTCCTCAAATAGAAGTTACTTTTGAAATTGATGCAAATGGTATTGTAAAAGTCTCTGCGAGAGATAAAGAAACAAATCTTTCCCAAAGCATGAAAATTCAACCATCAAGTGGTCTATCTCCAGAAGAAATAGAGGAAATAATTTTAGAATCAAAAAAACATGAAGAAGAGGACAAAAAAAAGTTAAGAATAACACATCTAAAAAATCAATTAAATGAAGAATTGGAAACAATAAAAATATTTTACAGACAACATATTGATAAACTAAAATTAAATGAACAAAATGAAATAAAAAACTTTATTTTAAGAACTGAAAGAGCATTAGAAGAAAACAACCTTGATACGCTTGAAAGTTTAGTAAATAGAATGCAAACATATAAGGCTAAAATAAATAATATTTTGATCTCAGAATTTGAAAATTAAGTACAATGGCAAAAAAAGATTATTATGATATTTTAAAAATTCCAAGAAACGCAACAAAAGATGAGATTAAACAGTCATATCGTAAATTAGCTTTAAAATATCACCCTGACAGAAATCAAGGAAACCCAGAAGCTGAAGAAAAATTTAAAGAAGCTTCAGAAGCATATTCAGTATTAGGAAATGATGAAAAAAGAGGAATTTATAACAATTATGGTTTTGATGGTCTAAATATGGGAGGTAGAGGTTTTTCTACTTCTTCCTTTTTCTCAGATTCTATTTTTTCAGATTTTGAAGATATACTTGGAAATCTCTTTGGGTTTGGTCATTTTTCTTCAACAAGAAGAAATAAAAGGCATGGACCTCGTAAGGGAAGTGATATAGGAATAGAAGTGGATTTAACTTTGGAAGAAGCTTATAAAGGTATTGAAAAAACAGTGCCAGTACATAGAGAAAAAAATTGTAATGTGTGTGATGGCACGGGCGCGGAATCAGGAACAAGTCCTGATGTTTGCATACAATGCGGAGGAACAGGGAGTATAAGAAGGAGTCAGGGATTTTTTTCAATATCAACAACTTGTTCTATGTGTAATGGCTCTGGTTCAACCATTTCACATCCATGTAAAAAATGTAACGGTAAAGGTAGAATCGAAGATATAAAAGAGATAAAAGTGACATTTCCCCCGGGTGTTGACAATGGAAACAGATTAAGGATTACAGGAGAAGGAGAAGAAGGATTTAGTGGTGGCAGGCCAGGGGATTTATATATTATAATAAATGTTAAAGAAGATGATAAGTTTAAAAGAGAGGGGAATAATTTAATATATGAGCTGAATATAAATTTTTCACAAGCTGTATTAGGTGATGATATAAAAATAAAAACTTTTTATGGCACAGAAAAAATCAAAATCCCTCCAGAGGTCCAAAATGGCAGAATTATAAAATTAAAAGGAAAGGGATTTAAAAATATTAATGGTTGGGGGAAAGGTAATCTACTGATTATAATCAAAGTTGTAACTTCCACAAATATATCAAGAAGAGAAAAAGAAATATATAAGGAGTTGCGAGAAATTGAAAACAAAAAAAGCAAAAAAATTTCTGCTGAATCAAAAAACATTTTTAATTAACCAATAAATTCAAAATGATTGAATTAAAGGGGAAAATTGGAAAATATAAAATACTAAAAAAGCTTGGTAGTGGAGGATTCGGCACTGTTTACCTTGCAGAAGATACTTTTCTAAAAACACTCAGGGCTTTGAAAATTCCTCATGGAAGTTCTTCTCAATCAGAAAAAATATTACAGGAATCAATTTTACAATCAAAATTACTAGATCACCCAAACATTGTTAAACTTCTTACAGTTGATATTATTGAGAGAACAGTAATTATGGTTATGGAATATATAAATGGAACTGATCTTGAAAAGTTAATTGATGAACAAGATCATCTAACAATTAATACTGCATTAAAATATTTCAAGCAGACATTGTCAGCTCTTGATTTTGCACATAAGTATAAGGTAATACATAGAGATATAAGACCTTCAAATATTTTAATTAATGAAAATGATAATGTAAAGATTGCAGATTTTGGTACATCCAAACTTTTAAGCAAAAGACAATATGCAACAACAAAAATCGGTTCACCACCATATATGGCTCCGGAGCAGTTTGAAGGAAAGGCTGTTTTTGCCTCTGACATTTACTCCACAGGTTGTTTGTTTTATGAGATGGTAACAGGATTCCCTCCAATTATTATGGCAAACCCAATGGAAATTTATAAAAGAGCAAAATCTGGAAACATTATTCCTCTTTCAAAAAAAATTCCCTCCATATCTTCAGACTTGAACTGGATAATTATGAAAACTTTATCTTCTGATCTGTCAAAAAGATATAAAAAAGCAATTGATGTAATTGAAGACTTAAACAAAATGGAGAAAAAGGGAAATGATAACTCTCAAGAAATACAAAACATACAAGCCAGAATTAAAGCTCGCTCAAACAGAACGGATTATGTTTGCTGGAATTGTCGCAAAACAATGACTCGTAAAACGAAAAATTGTCCATATTGCGGAGCTGAACAATAACTAAAAATCTTTAAATATAGCTATCAACTAAGACGATCTATGTACAGGGATTGAGCACTTTACCTTGCTTCTATAAAGATAATTACCAGAACCAGATCTGATAAGAATTTTATTATCTCTAAAAGCAATCTTTCCCCTTACAATTACTATGTGAGGATTAGCTCTTATTTTAAAACCTTCATAGATACTTGTGTAACAATTCTGAAGAAGATTCTTCTTTGTAATTTTTCCTTTGTAGCCAAAATTCCACAACACTACATCAGCATCTGAATTCACTTCAATTGTTCCCTTTTTTGGGTAAAGACCAAATGTTTTTGCAGGCATTGTTGAGGTAAGATTCACAAAATGATTTAGAGAAAACCTTTTTTTCAAAACTCCGTAAGTGTAAACAAGAGCCAACCTCTCTCTAACTCCTCCTACACCGTTTGGGATTTTTGCAAAATCATTGATTCCAAGCTCTTTTTGCCATTTAAGATTAAATGGGCAATGATCTGTTGATACACATTGGATAACACCTTTCGTTAATGCCTTCCATAATTTTCCTTTATTTGGCCCTGATCTCAAAGGAGGACTCATAACATACATGGCACTTTTGGAATCAGGCTTATTATATTCCCTTTCATCAAGGAGGAGATAGTGTGGACAAGTTTCAGCAAAGATTTTAACTCCCTGATGTTGAGCTTTTTCTATCTCTTTAATGCTTTGTCCTGTTGAGACATGAACGATATAAATAGGGCAGTTTGTTCTTTTTGAAAAGTTAATTGCCTTTTTTACTGCTTCTATTTCTGTCTCCTCCGGTCGGGATAGAGCATGATACATTGGTTTGGTTTTGCCTTCTGATAAAAATTTTTTATGATAAGAGGCAATAATTTTTCCATTTTCACAATGCATTGCAACCAGCACATTATACATGGACATAAAATTCATAATGGAA
>JAUXFB010000169.1 GCA_030620255.1 Candidatus Aminicenantota bacterium
AAAACAATTATCTCTTTTTTTAAGATGATTGAAAAAATCTCTTTGAAAAATGCTAAATCTACAATTGTGATCTGTAAATCTCTATTTCAATATGCTTCAACAATAACTGATAAGAAAAAATTAACTGTTATTGAAAATTTTATTGATGATACTCCTGAATTATTAGATAAAAATAAACTAAATAATATAAGAAATAAATTGGGAATTCAAAATAAAAAAATAATTATGTATACTGGAACCTTTGAAAAATATCAGGGTCTACCATTATTAATTGAAAGTATGAAATATCTTGATGAGAAATACTGCCTGGTATTAGTGGGTGGAAAAGAAGAACAGATAAAAGGGATAAAAAAAATATTAAAAAAAAAAGCATTAGAGCAAAGAGTAATTCTTCTTGGAACAAAGCAGCCTCATGAAATCCCTTACTTTCTAAAAATCTCAGATGTACTTGTATCACCAAGAATTCTTGGAACAAATATCCCATTAAAAATTTATTCATATTTGAAATCAGGGGTTCCTACTGTTGCTACAAACCTATATACTCACACTCAATCATTGGATAATAACATAGCAATACTAACTGAGCCAGAACCTGAGAAATTTGCAATAGGAATAAAAGAAGCAGTATCAGAAAAAGGTAAAATAATCTCAAAAAATGCTTTAGAATTTTATAATAAAAATTACACCTATGATAAGTATCTTGAGCTTGTAAACATTGCAGTAAACAAGGCGCTCAAATAAAGATTGTTTGTTTAAGATTAAGGAGCTAATATGATAGAAAGGTATGAAATTGAAGAGATTTCAAAAATATGGAATAGAGAAAATAAATATAGAAAATGGCTTGAAGTAGAACTTGCAATAGTTGAAACATGGTATGAATTTGGGAAAATTCCAAAAGCAAGCTTAGAAAATATCAAAAAAAAGGCTAATTTTAATATAAAAAGGATCAATGAGATAGAAAAAAAGGTAAAACACGATGTTATTGCATTTTTAACCTCAATTGAAGAATATGTTGGAAAAGATCCTGCTTATATTCATATGGGAATTACTTCATATGATATTGTTGATACTGCTCTCTCCATGTTAATTGATGAATCCCTTAAAATAATCATTAATAAAGCAAATAGATTTAAAAATATCTTAATTCAAGAGGCATTTAAATATAAAGATTTACAATCTATTGGTAGAACTCATGGAATTCATGCTGAGCCTGTTACATTTGGCATTAAATATCTTATATGGTATGAAGAAATAAAAAGAAATATAAACAGATTGGTCAATGCAAAGGAGATAATTTCAGTTGGAAAGATTTCCGGCTCTGTTGGAACATATATTCATTTCCCTACTGAAGGAGAAGAAATAGCTTTAAAGAAGTTGAACTTAAAACCCTGTAAAGTTTCATCACAAATAATTCAAAGAGACAGACATATGCAAGTAATATATGCTATAGCAAGTATAGTATCTGGAATAGAAAAAATAGCTATTGAAATAAGACATCTTCAAAGAACAGAAGTCCTTGAGGTTGAAGAGCCATTTACAAAAGGACAAAAGGGTTCTTCATCAATGCCTCATAAAAAGAATCCAGTAAAATGTGAGAGAATCTCTGGATTGGCCAGACTATTGAGAGGAAATTTGTCAATAGCATTTGAAAATAATCTTTTATGGCATGAGAGGGACATTTCCCATTCTTCCTCAGAACGTATAATTTTCCCGGATTCATTCCACATAACTGCATTTATACTGAATGAAATATCATATGTTATTGAGAACATTAATATTTACCCTGAAAATATAAAGAAAAACCTTGATATGACAAATGAAGTATATTATTCTCAAAAAGTGTTAACTTTACTTGTAAATAAAAAAATTCCAAGACAAAAAGCTTATGAATTAGTACAAAAGAATGCTCTTGAATCCTGGACAAAAAAGAAAAATTTTAGAAACTTAATTTTAAAAGATAAAGAAATAAACTCTATATGTACAAAATCAGAACTCAACAAAGCCTTTTCTGAAAAAGATCTGTTAGCAGGCATAAATAAAATTTTTAAGAAGTTCGAGTATGAAAAAAAGAGTTAATCAGGAGGTAAAATAATGTCTGAAAGTATGTATTCTAAAGCTGGTGTTGACATTGATAAGGGAAATCAGGCTGTAAATAAGATAAAGGAAATGGTTAAAAAATTAGGAATTCGTGAGATTGGAAAATTTAGTGGGTTTTTCCCGCTTAAACAAAAAATAAAAAATCCTGTTTTAGTCTCTTCTGCTGATGGAGTAGGAACAAAATTAAAAATAGCATTTATGATGGAAAAACATGACACTATTGGCAAAGACATTGTAAATCACTGTGTTAATGATATTCTGGTGTACGGAGCAAAACCATTGTTTTTCCTTGATTATATTGGCATGTGTAAAGTAGATCCTGATGTAGTTTCTGATATTGTTAAGGGAATTTTAAATGCATGTATAGAAAACGATTTTATACTTCTTGGAGGCGAAACTGCTGAAATGCCAGGATTTTACAACAATAAAGAATATGACCTTGCTGGTTTTATTGGTGGTATAGTTGAAGGAAACAAAATAATTGACAGTAAAAAAATAAAAAAAGGTGATTTGCTAATTGGATTACCCTCAACAGGCCTTCATACTAATGGTTATTCTCTTGCAAGGCATATTGTGTTTGAAAAATTAAAACTAAAAGTTGATACAATTGTTCAGGGATTTTCAAGAACAATAGGTGAAGAACTACTTGAGACTCACAGATCATATCTTAATCCTGTAATGCATTTAATTAAGAAGAATTTAATTAAAGGGATTGCACATATTACGGGTGGAGGGTTTATTGATAATATCCCTAGAATTTTACCAGAAGATAAGAGTGCTCAGATTGAAAAAGTATGGGAAATTCCCAAAATTTTTCAATTTTTAATTGATGCAGGAAAAATAGATAAAGCAGAAAGATATAGAGTGTTTAACATGGGAATAGGAATGGTTTTGGTTATTGATAAAAATAATCTAACAAAAGTTGAAAATATTCTGAATTCCTTAGATGAAAAATTCTATTTAATAGGGCAAATAACAGAAAATAAAAACAAAAGTAGAATCATTATAAAATGAACATTTTTTCAGAAAAATTAAAAAAATACTGTATAGGCATTGCTGGTGTGGGTGGGCTTGGATCTAATTGTGCAGTTAGTTTGGCTAGAATTGGAATTGGTAAAATCGTAATTGCTGATTATGATATTGTTTCAAAGAGTAATTTAAACAGACAATATTACTTTTTAGATCAAATCGGAGAAAAAAAAGTATTAGCTTTAAAAAAAAATATATCAAAAATTAATCCAGATGTAGAAATATATGCATATGACCTGAAACTAAATTCAGATAAAATCATCAAGATTTTTAAAAATTGTGATGTTATTGTTGAAGCAGTTGACCTTGCTGAGACAAAACAAATGGTAATTGAAACAATTCTCTCACAAATGCCTGACAAATATATTGTTTCAGGTTTAGGCATAGCTGGTTATGGTAAAAATATAGAGATAAAAACAAGAAAGATCGATAAATTATATATTTGCGGTGACGAAAAAACAGAGATCTCTGAGATTAATCCGCCTCTTGCTCCAAAAGTTGGAATAATTGCAAATATGCAGGCTAATCAGGTTATTGAGATAGTACTTGATATATTAAAAAAATAAATTTAAATTGAAAAAATAATAGAATTTAGAGGTTAATAAAATGAAGATTGTATTGAACAACAGAAAAAAAGAAATCACTGAAAAAAATGAATTGAATGTTATAGAATTATTTGAAATAATGAGATTCACATTCCCAAATATAGTTGTAAAAATAAATGGTAATTTGATTCAAAAACAGAATTATAAAACCTCTTTAATAAGAAATGGAGATAAGGTAGATGCAATTCACATGATAAGCGGAGGTTAAAAATAGAACAAAAATCCAAAATATTTTCGTGTTCATAAATAACTCCTTTATATTAATCAAACATTTATTTAGTGCCTAACGTTTAGCATAACCCGCAAAAGGGCTTGACCAACCAAAACTTTATTTTTCAAATAATTTATTGTAAAGGCACCAAATTAAACTAATTCAAAGCAATACCCTTTTGTCGGTGTTGATGCCTTTGTTAGATTAACTGAGCAATTAAATATTTTTTATAATTTACAATTTATCTCTTCACTCTATATTGTTTTTAACGTGTGCTATAAAATGTGATTTTTTTGTAATAGAATTCATTAACGAAATTGGTATGGATATTCTATCGAAGCAAGCAAATAGATTTGTTAGCACTCTTTTTTAAGTACTAATGCATATTCCATTTCATCAATCCCTCTTTCAACCGGATAAATTTCTTTCTCTGCTACTGGTCTAAGACCTGCATTCTTAGCGTAAGTTTTTATTTCTCCAGGAGTAAACATCCGCATAGTATAGACTATTCGCTGGTCTTTGCCATTCGTTAAAGGACTCCCTCCTATTTTGACAAAATATGCAACATATTTCCCATG
>JAUXFB010000050.1 GCA_030620255.1 Candidatus Aminicenantota bacterium
AAAGGGCAGTACCACACTTTTTGCCCTTAAAAAGGCATTATCAGCAGCAGAAAAAACAGGTGTTAAAACCAAGTTGCTTAAACTGGCGGATTATAAATTCTCCGGCTGTATTGACTGCGGAGGGTGCAATAGTAAACTCGAATGTTCTTTAAAGGATGATTTTTCCCTCAAGATCTTCCCCCTTTTAATGGAGCCCGAAATAAAAGGGTTTATCTATGCCAGCCCGGTTTATTTCGGGGGAGTAACAGCTCAAATAAAGGCTTTTATTGACCGCTGTGTACTCTTTAGAAGAAACGATTTTCTCTTTGAAGATAAGGTGGCTGGTGTTTTAACAGTAGGAAAATCCCGGAACGGAGGTCAGGAACTTGCAGCCCTGGATCTAATTAAAAACTGCCTTATTCAGGGTATGATAGTTGTACCTGATGCCTCCCCCACTTCCCACTTTGGTGGTTTGCTCTGGAGCGGAAAACCGGAGGGCATAGAAAAAGATGAAATGGGAATACAGACCGCGCATAACCTGGGTAAAAAAGTGGCTTTAACCATAAAAAAACTGCATAAAGAATAAAATTATTAAAGAGACTTTAATGGATCATAAATGTCGTATTTCAAGACCTGACCCCCAGTATATAAAATAATACTGAAACGAAATTATTTTTTCAAATCCAAAAAGGGTTTGGGATCAGGTCTTCTCTTTTGTGCTATCGTCGTCTGGTAACCCGATATACTGTTCGACCGCCCTGTTTCATTGGGATGTAATGATAACCTCTATACAGGTATCTCTTCATTCCCCCTACATAGACGCTTTTGGCACCATAGGGAAGCGAATTCAAAAAGAGACCGGACGGCGCATCCACGACCATATAAATTCTTCGAGCGGGGTCATATCGGTAAAATGTTCCGTAATGGTAGTAGTAGGATCTGGAGCCCACATTATAGGTCTCATATCCATAGGGTAATTCGGAAATTTGAATGCCAACTGGTGAGGGAATGACCACATAGGCACTGATGGACGGATTAAAAGAATAATAGGAGCCATTATAATAATAATAGGGGATATTATTGATATAATAGGTCTCATATCCATAGGGGAGTTCGGGAATCTGTATGCCAATTGGTGAATTGACCGCAATGTAAGCATTTGTTCTCGGATCAAGGGAGTAAAAAGATCCATAATAGTAATAATAAGGAACCGATCCCAGATAAAAGGTCTGATATCCATAGGGTAATTGTGGAACATGAATACCGTATGGTGAATGAACCACCATATATTCCCTTAATCGAGGATTATAGGTGTAATAGGTTCCATGATAATAATAATAGGGTTTATTCCGGTATAAGATTTTTTGGTATCCGTAGGGCAGAACCCTGATTCTTGTCCCCATTGGCCCGGGAATAAGGTTATATCCATACTTCCCATACCTGTAATATTTTCCTTTGTGATAGTAATACTTGTTTTTTTTATGCTGTATAACCTGGTGATCTTTGGGTATTACTTTTAGAGATTGACTGGGCGGTGTTGTTTTCTTTACAATTTTTTTCCGTTGCTTTTTGGGTTTTTTTTTCTGGCTGGTCTTTTTTTTGATTATTTTTTTATTATTTGATTTTGCAACCAGCACAAAGGGTGAGTTCTCGGATATTTGTTGAAAAAAATCACTGGAAAAGCCAAAGAATACCGTTCCTATAAAAAGGAATAACAAAATTTTTTTTAATAGAGTTTTAAACATGATTACACCACCTTATTTATGTTTTGATAAACAGATTTTATTAAATTGGGTAAAAAAACTTTTTGTTGGTAAATTTGTTTCATGCCCAACTTAGTTATAAACAGTTAAAATAAAAAAGTCAATCAAAAAATAAAAGGCTTGGGGTCAGGTCTCCTCTTTTGATTTATCTTGTTAAATAATTAAGGGATCCATTAAGGTGTTAATTTGACTCCTTTTGTTTTTGCTTTTCAATTGAGAATCATCCAATTCACTAAGTTCCCGCTGTTAACAAAATCTTCCCCGTTGCACGTAAGAGGGTCCGCATCCCGGTTAATATAAAAAATAAAACTGATTTTAAACATTTTTCCATTTTTTATTGCTCCGCATAAAAGAACCCCGGAGTCCCACCTTGGACTTTTGGTTTTTTTCCCGAAATCTTGATTTTTCAGTTTTTTTCGCACCATCCTCCTTTGGCGCGGCAATTTCAACATTGACCCGCTTGTTATTAATCTTATGATTTTTAAAGGAATAGAGAATCTTCTCGGTATAGTTCTTATCCGCTTCAAAAAAGGAAAAGGAATTGAAAATGTCAATTTTTCCAATTTCAATATTTCTGATGCCAGTGGCATCATTAATCATTCCAATCAAGTCCAGCGGT
Organism: Candidatus Aminicenantota bacterium; assembly: GCA_030620255.1. Classification (GTDB taxonomy): domain Bacteria; phylum Acidobacteriota; class Aminicenantia; order UBA2199; family UBA2199; genus JAUWNT01. The sequence continues at coordinate 2,362 of JAUXFB010000050.1, forward strand.
GCCAGATCATCTTTTTTCCCCTGGTTCAGAAAAAACCGGGTCATTTCAACCTGATTCATCCTATACTTTTTATCCTTTTTCCCTTCTCTAACTTTTGGTACATTTAAATCCGGAGCATTTTTATAATAAGATAGGAAGCGATTAAATTCCAGAGCCACAAATTGCTTGATTAGCTGCTCCTTGTCCAACCACTCCAATTTTTTACAAATGACATTGAGGTAAGGATCAATCTGAGAATCATCAACATCAACACGCTCCATCCGGTCGATAATGTTAAAAAGTTGTTTCTCACAGATGGCTCTGCCTTCGGGAACGGGGTGGTATTCAAATTTTTTATTTATTTTTTTTTCGATATGTCTTATTTTATAAGTCTCTTTTTGATGCACAATAGCAATCGACACTCCCCTTTTCCCGGCCCTGCCGGTCCTTCCGCTGCGATGGGTATAGATTTGCAGTTCATCGGGGAGCTGGTAATTAATAATATGGGTCAGATCACTCACATCAAGGCCCCTGGCAGCCACATCGGTTGCCACAATTATTTGCAGGGTCTTATTGCGAAATTTTTTCATCACATAATCCCTCTGGGCCTGGGAAAGATCGCCGTGAAGGGCATCGGCATTATATCCGTCCTGTATTAGCTTTTCGGCAATCTCTTTTGTCTCAATCCGGGTGCGGCAAAACACAATTCCATAGATATCAGGATTGTAATCAATGATCCTTTTTAAAGCCAGATACCGGTCATGGGCCTGGACCGAATAGTATATGTGGCGAACATTCTCTGCCCCGGCATTGCGACGACCAATGATAATTTCAATGGGATTCTTCATATATCCGGCTGCGATTTTGGCAACTTCCTGAGGCATAGTGGCAGAAAAAAGATAGACAATTTTGGTTTCAGGGGTTTCAACTAAAATTGATGTGAGTTCTTCCTTAAATCCCATGTTCAACATCTCATCGGCTTCATCAAGAACCAGGAAGTCAATGGAAGAGACATCCACCCTGCCCCGGTTTATTAAATCAAGAAGTCTGCCCGGTGTGGCCACAATTACCTGAGATCCTTTTTTTAACTCTTTAATCTGCACCTCAATACTGGCTCCGCCATAAACCGCCAGAATCCGAACACCCTTGATTTTTTTGGCATAACTGATCAGATCATTTGAAATTTGTATGCACAATTCCCGGGTTGGACACAAAATCAATGCTTGGGGAATTTTTTTACTTAAATCAAGCTTCTGCAATATTGGCAAACCAAAGGCAGCTGTTTTTCCTGTACCTGTTTGGGCGAGACCCACCAAATCCTTTTTTTGAGCCAACATTACAGGGATAACTTTTTCCTGAATCGGCATGGGTTCTTTAAAACCCAATGCCTCTATACCTTGAATTAACTCTGGGCTTACCCCCAGGTCTTTAAAACTGATCATAATAACTCTACCTCCTTAAATTCCATTTGCAGAATCGGGCACGCCTTCTGGGTCATAGGTGTGAATATAAAAAAATTCCTTCCCCGGGTTTTATTTCAGGTTGGGAAAATTATCATCTAAAATGGAATTCCACTCCTCAACCTGGGGTTGAATTTTTGTCAGCAAATTGGATGATTTTCCCTCGATGGTTATTGACTCTATTTTATCTCCCTGTTCAATGGCATTCACCACTTCCTGGTTATCAGGACTTGAGACTTCGCCAAAAACCGTGTGTTTGCCATCCAGCCAGTCTGTGGGAACATGGGTAATAAAAAATTGACTGCCATTAGTATTGGAACCCGCATTGGCCATAGACAGAATACCGGGTTTATAATGTTGTAATTCAGCAACAATTTCATCCTCAAACTGATACCCCGGACCTCCATTGCCAACCCCCCGGGGACACCCTCCCTGGATCATGAAATTTTCAATCACCCGGTGAAAGATCAATCCATCATAATATCCCCTCTGGGCAAGATTCACAAAATTCCCTACAGTCAGGGGCACTTTTTCTGCAAAAAGATTCAGGCGGATATTTCCTTTATTGGTTTTGATAATGGCTGTCAGATCACCCTGTTGTATCATGTCTTCTCCTTGTTTTCTTATATCACTTGCCTCTCACACCATAAAAAAATACTTTTTTAATCATATTGAAATATTAGTGGAATTATTGTTAGTTGTCAATAGATGAATTTAAAAGATGGGGTTGCATCTTCATTTTTTACTTTCTAACAGGAATATAAGACTATCCTCTTGAATTCAATTAGAACAGCTCTTGAAATGGGTAATAAAGCAGAGTAAAATTTATTTAATAAAGCCTATGGTAAAAATTTTATAAAAAATTAATCTATTTACTTAACATTAAACTTCTGTAGGGTATTCCCATTTTAATTGGATGTTATTGTGAAACCACTCCAGCCCCATGAGACGTTCTGCCCATTTTCCTCTAAATGAATATTGTAATATTCTGGTGGAAGATCTGGACAGACAATATCAATACTTAAATTGGTCCCTTCATTCCACTCCTTAACTGTCCGTTGGGAATCCACAAATACACCAATATAATATCTACTTTTTGCTGGTAATCTATCAATCTTGAAATGAGGTGTGTAATTAAAAGTTTTAGATGCTCCGGGCGCAAGTGTTGGTATGTGAAATCTTCCCCCTTTTAATAGAACATCCTCATGAAAAACAGATGAATATACAATTTGCTTTACAGAGAGTTTGCGGTCAGTTGACAAAAAATAATCAACAAAAAAATTTTTAGCTTCTTTTTTCCCAATATTTTTTACAGTAACTCTCAAAACTCTTTTCATCCTCATTCTTTTGAATTGTATGGGTAATCTTGTTTTTGATGTGAAGGAGACCGTTAAATCCGGTAATAATCTTGCAATCTGAGGTTTTTGAAGGGATGTTGCTGTTGTTTTTTGTCGCTGTTTTGACTGTGCTGAAAGTAAAAATGTAAAACCAATAGTAAAAATAATTAAAAATTTGATTAATTTAATTTTTCTCATTTTTCACTCCTATTCTAATATTGTTATATACAACTTTTATCTCAAATATCTCAAAAACTTAATTTAAGACAAATATTCTGAATAGGGGTCAAACCTTTCTCTTTTGCTTGTATCTTAAAATATTACCTTTAAAATTCCAAGGAAAAAAGTTCTTAAAGAGATGTCTGCTTATTTTATTTAATCTAATTTTAATTTGCCAAAACCAAAGATATTGTCTTTTCCTGTAAATCCCCAATCTTCAGCCCTTTTTTCAAGAATTGTTTTTATTTGATCTAAAGTAAATGGAGTTTTGTTTAAATAAAGAGCAATTGCTCCTGCAACATGAGGAGCAGAAGCTGAAGTTCCGCCAAATGAACCGTAAGTTCCATTAGATACATGGGAAGCTGCTGCTATATCAGGTTTAATTCTATCATCAGTTGTAGGACCTCTACTGGTGTAAGTGTAATAGTAGTCTTTGTATCCTTCCTCCCAGGGAATTGCTCCAACTGCAATTGCCTGATAAGAGTCAGCAGGTATGGTTAAACTACCATTGGCAAAAGGCCCATACTCCATACTGCCACTGATAGTATAATTAAAATCAAAAAACAGTTCTATCTTTTTAATCTTTGCATTGGGTTTCTTTTTAATCTTAAGACCCCATTTAGTATATGTTGGAGAATACCAACCATCGAAGGACTCTACAGGCCACTGGGACCCGGTTTGGAGATTTTTGGAGTCATCTACAAAAACCCACTTATTACTGGCTTCATCAAAAATATAAAGATAAAGGTCATAATCGCTTGACGAACCTGAATAGTTTACTCCATCCCAGGTCCCCCAGTCATTCCAGTTCATAAAAATCCAGAACGGGCATCCTTTTTGTATTGAGAATTCAAAAATTTCATCTGTTCCAAAATCCATAAAACCATTTTTATCATTATCTTCAAAAGTATCTTCCCAATGGGTGTTAGCATCATTTCCTGCAGAATTCACCCATATAATCCCTTTACTTTTCGCATATTCCACCAGCTCACAAACAGAGCCTGTTCCATTACCTGCACCTGCATTATAATAACCCATTGAAAATGAAATAATATTCACATTCTCTTCAGCAAGCCAGTCAATCGCTTCATGTAACTCACTTAAAGAATCATAATTGACCAGATAGAGTTCAGCATCAGGAGCCATATCGTGCACAATTTCAGCACATGCAGTTCCATGTCTTACACCGCCTCCTGTAATATCATTGTTCTGTTTGAATGATTTAGTAGTAACATTAGCAGGGAGTTCCGAGCCCAAGAGATTCTCATAACCCTCAAAACCGGAATCAAGTATACATACCTTAACTGTTCTGTTTGAACGAAAGGCCGAAAGATTATAAAATTTATTAGCCCCTGAAAATTCAACACCTTCGCTTACCATATCATACAGATGTGGCTTAATAGGTAATCTAATATACTTCACCTCATTTACACCTAATAGTTGTTCAATATTTGATATTGGAAGTTGGATCTGAATTGAGTTATTATATATTAATTCAATATGACCACCAAGTTCCCTTATAAATTGTTGAACCCCGGGCACAGCTGTTACACTAAAAATAGTCTTATCAGCTACACAAGAATTGGTCTTTACAATTACTCTGACCATATTGATATCAAAATCTATTTGTCTCATTTTTGCATATTCTTCTGCTTTCTGAAGGCCAGAACTTTTAAAAACCTGTATTAACTTAAAAAGATCATATTCAAGCTTGGGATTATTATAATTCTGATTTTCTAAAAAAATGAACTTTTTATCATCTACATTTTGAGCAAAAAGAGAAAGAGCAAAAAACATAATTACTAAAACAAAAAAAATTATTTTAAATCTAAAATATTGTCTCATTATTTACTCCTTTTAAAAATATATTTTTAATCCAACAGTTGCAATAACCAAATCTATCTTAAGATCTTTAATTTCCTTGGTAACAGATATATCACTTTTAGTATCAAGAATAGTTGAATTAAGGTTAGTTTTGCTGAAAACATATCTACCATCTATATTTAATGCAATATTGTTACTAATAAAAATATCAAACCCCAAACCTACATGGAATCCAATACAATTATCTACTTCCTCTGATATCTTAAAACCCATATTTTCCCATTCTGGCATATCTACTGTATGATCGTATAAAATGTAGTCCGCACCTGCGAGTATGTATGGAACAAACTTTGATTCTTTTGTGAATTGATACTTAATGCTAAACTGAAGAGGAATTGATTTTAAAGTACCTTTACTTAAATCATTTTCTTCCAATTTAGTAACTTCAGTTGTGAACCTCAAACCACTTAGTTCAATTGAAAAATTTTCAATTAAAATAAAATTAAGGCTCACTCCATAGCAAACCCCTTTATCATAGTAATTTTTGCTTGGGAAAACCA
>JAUXFB010000266.1 GCA_030620255.1 Candidatus Aminicenantota bacterium
GGATGGCTTTGTATCAAATACTTCGCAATAGTTTTGCTCCGACAAGAAGAACATTGTTTCCTCCGCTTCGGGTAGTTCATCCCAGGTATCATCTCTTTTTGGACCATTACCATTAGACTTACAATTGGAATGTGTTTTCCAGTAACCCTGTGTCAGGGTACATCCTTCCTCCACTATATCAACATCTACTACAACACCACTGACAAAAAAGGAATCGCCTCTTTTGTACTCTTTATCCAAAGATTCATCCTCTGTGGGTGAATAGATGCTAACTTCAATTTCATCGACATTTCCAGGTACATCATTTAAAAGATACTCTCCTATAAAAAATGAATTTTTTTGATTATAAGAATATATTTCTTCATGAATTTCAATATCTCCTGCTCTTATATCAATAATAGCGATTCTCTTATCATTAGCGAGCTCGGTAATTGGAATTTTAACTTTTACATTTCTATTGGACTCTGCAGAATTTATGGGAATAATATATGTATATCGATCGTCAGATCCATTTCCAAAGAAGAAGACCATCTGAGGGTCTCTATAACTTTTGTAAGTTGCATCAGGTAAGTTCCTGTAAATAAAAGCATAAAATGAGTGTACATGATCAATGCCTATTGTTGCATCTATTCCTCCTGCATCAAAATCGGTAAATGGGGATGTAAAGTAACCCATTGCTCTTTCAACGGTACTTCCATTTTTTTCAATGAAATCTTTTTTATAGACAGAATTGATAGGTTCTTCATTGGCATCTGAAAACAAAACTCCATTTACTGGAGGATGCACATCTAGTATTTCGCCTTTATAGATAGCAGCAAAATCTACTTTTTCAATATTATTTGATTCCGGGAGCGCTATATTAGCATTTGTTTCACCAAGTATACCTTGACCTACCAGGTCGATCACTTGTGCGTTTGAATAATAAAAGGTACAGGAAATTAGTACTACTGAGAGTAATATTTTTTTCATAGCAAGGGGGTTTAAAATTTAGCAATTTGAAACAAAACTAGATTAAAAAAACCAAATCCCAACAATTTAATTGATTTTTTTAATTTAATTATAGGTAACTATTCAGCAACCTGAAAATTATTCATAGCAAGCAACCTCAATGTTTGAAAAACATCGTTTCCATTTTTTAAAGTAGTATCAATTATAGATCGGAGAATAGCAAAATAGTTAGCGTTCTCTAAATTTTTAAATTGACCTGATATTTTTTGTTTCACTTTAATGTTTCTGATGGCTCTTTCAGATGCATTGTTGTCTGGAGGGACTAGAGGATTTTCTAGAAATGTAAAGATGTAATCTTTGTAATTACGCATCCTTTTTATAAATGTTTGTAGATTTTTGTGCTTTACGTCACTTACATCAGATTTTATTAGTTGCTCAAATTTTTCTTTTATCTCTCTAACATCTTTATTGTTTTGATAATAATCACCAACACTCATCTTTTTTTCTAGGTCTATTGCTTGTGATATCAGATCTCCAATTTCTTGTGAGATAGGATTTTTATACAATTCTGTCAGATGTGCTAAATCTCGCAAAAGATGTGCAGTACACATCTGATGAGACTTTGCATTGGTTTTATAATGAGCTTTCCAGTGATCATTAACTAAAATAGTATTAGGTAGTCCATTGGGAAAAACCGTCTGAATCGTTTTTGACCCTCTATTATCAGAAAACATAATATAAGTTAGGTTTTCTGATTGCCATGTCCATGCCCAATTAAGAACTCCGTTTATAATTGCACCAGTTTCATCTACTCCTGCAACAACACTTTTTTCAATTCTCTCACGAATGTTCTGATAAAAAGGTCTTGCTTTTTCTGCCATTTTAGCGATGATATTGTTAATTGTGCCCTGACTTAAATCAACATTAAGCATACCTCCCAAAAGTTCTTTCATTCTTTGGTATGGAACATATTGACGTGTGTACAAGTATGCTATGTGACTTTGAATATTTGGACCGTAGCTTATGGGACTGTTAACTCCCGATGGAAATTCAGATTTATTCTCGCAACCACAAGTGCAAGTTTTCTTGTATGTTTGATATTCTGTGTACTTTATTTGTACTGGAGGAACATCAGCAATCTGTCTTTTTGATAAAAACTCTGATTGAGTATTACTCAATGATGAACCGCAGTTATGGCAAAAATCAGGAGATAGCTTTACAACTTCATCTGGTGTTGCAACCATTTTAAGAGTACTTCCTTCATGCCCTTTCTGCCCTCCAGGCTTTTTTCCGCTTTTTTGTCGAAGACTTTTTGTTTTTCGGAGTCGATTTGGATCCTGTGATGGTGGCACAGAACTATTCTTGCTATTTTTCTTATTTTCAAATTTAGAAAGACGCTCTTCTAACTCTTGAATTTTAACAAGAAGCTTATCGATTAGTATATCCTTTTTTTCTTCGCTTGACATGAGTGTAAAAATACTCCAACACCCTTAATTTACTGTATTTTAGAGCTTGAAGTTATCAACGAACACAAGAAATAAAGTTGCATTTTTTGTTTTTTTAAAGGAATGAATAAATCAAAAACAAGAAGTGTTAATAACGATACAACAAATTGTTAATAAGTGGTAGTGTTATTGTAAATTTGCTCTGAGACTCAAAAAAATTATTATTTTACTCTACCTGAATAGTTACCTATAGTTTATTAATTTTTTCATAATAGCCTTTACACGATTGAAATTCATATGCCTTTTCTTTGAAAAAAATTAATTCTCTCTCCAAAAGTGGCAAGGCTTTTTCACCTAAATTTTTAACCTTCAATTTGTGCCTTAACACATCGCGTAGCAAATAGGACAGATAGGTACTACCTCTTCTTTGAATTCTCTTTAACTCAGTAGCTTCATCTATAAACTCATTTGGATGTGTTAGAAAAATAAATGGTCTATTATTCATCTTAGTTTCAAGGTGCAACAATGTTCTTATAATTCTATTTAGATTAGGAGAAATTCTCATAAATGTGCCTATATAAGGAAACCCAAAAGCTGAAATTGGAATCTCATATAACTCACTATTCCCTTTTTTAAAAATATTATGTTCATCTGTAAAATAGGGCAATCTGGGTGCTGATATCCAATTCAGTTTCTTCATTGCTCCAAACGACATAAATATGTCCAATCTTTGAGAAGAAATGGAA
>JAUXFB010000197.1 GCA_030620255.1 Candidatus Aminicenantota bacterium
GGTTGCAAAGTTGAAGTTATAATGGGACTTATTGATAGAGAGGAAGGAGCAAGAGAAAGAATAGAAGCTGCGGGATATAAATTTGTTTCAATTTTTAAAAAAAGTGACCTGATTTAAGTTTTAAGATTAAATTAACAGGAAGAGCAATCTAGCATATAACCTCATTATTTGTTAATTTCAAAGAATTTTGATAATATAAGCATATGTATATAATGGGTATTGAGTCATCTTGTGATGAAACAGCGGTTTCAATTATTGAAAGGGGAGAAAAAAACAGGGTGATAAATGAGCAGATAAAATCACAAATCCCTTTGCATTCAAAATATGGTGGTATTGTTCCAGAAATTGCATCTAGAAATCATTATGAGGTTATTGATTGTCTCACATTAAAGGCTTTAGAAAAATCTAATTTAAAAATAGATGATATTGGTTTAATTTCATTAACTCAAGGACCTGGTTTGATTGGTTCTTTACTTATTGGGCTTTGCTTTGCTAAAGGATTATCTTTTTCCAGGAAAATACCGATTGTTCCTGTAGACCATATAGATTCTCACATTGAATCTGTTTTTATTGATAATCAGAATATTCAGTACCCTTTAATTGCACTTGTCGTGTCAGGTGGACACACATCTATATTTTACCAAAGATCAAAGTTTGACACAGAAGTTATTTCTAAAACAAGGGATGATGCTGTAGGGGAAGTGCTGGATAAGATTGCTAAATTTTATAATTTTGGTTATCCGGGTGGACCAATATTTGACAGAATTTATAAACAGGGAGATAAAAACAGATTTTCTTTTACGTTCCCAAAAATGAGTGATGGGTCTAATGATTTTTCTTTTTCTGGCTATAAAACAGCAGTGTTAAAGTATTCAAAAGAATTTAAAATTAAGGTTAACACTCAAATTTTTTATGATTTGATGTCATCTTTTTTAAATTCTGTTACTGATTACCTCTTGAAAAAAACTAAATCAGCAACAATAAATTTTAAAATAAAATCAGTTGTTGTTGCAGGAGGTGTAAGTCGTAATTCTTTATTAAGAGAAAAATTTAAAGAGGAATTTAAAAACAACAATATTATGTTGTATTTACCTTCTTCACAATATTGTACTGATAATGCTTCAATGGTAGCATGGTTAGGATACGAGAAATATGTGAAATTTCCAAATCTTGATTTGTTTGACTTTTTTTTAAATTCATATTCGCGTGCTTTTTTTAAATATAAAAAAAAGATTAAATGAGGTTATTATGATAAGACTTAGATTTGCTCCTTCACCCACAGGCTTTGTTCATGTTGGGAATGTTAGAACTGCTTTGTTTAACTATCTTCATTCAAAAAAAAATAATGGAATATTTATTTTACGAATTGAAGATACTGATGTAGAACGTTCTAAAAAAGAATATGAGATTAATTTGATAAATGGCTTGAAATGGATTGGAATCGAATGGGATGAAGGTCCTGACATCGGTGGGAAATTTGGCCCGTATCGCCAGTCAGAAAGGGTTGAAATTTATACAAAGTATGCTCAAAGATTAATTGACGAAAACAAAGCATACTACTGCTTTTGCTCTAAAGAGGAGTTGGAAAAACAGAAAGAAGAGGCAATGAAACAGGGAAATTCTCCTGTATATATTGAAAAATGTAGGAATCTTGATATTGAAGAGTCGAAAATAAGGATAAAAAAAGGTGAAAAAGCAGCAAAGAGATTTAAAATTCCAAGAAATATTTATATCGAATTTAAAGATATGATCAGGGGCAATGTTAAGTTTGATTCAAACCTTTTGACAGATCCGGTAATTATAAGGTCAAGTGGTATACCTGCTTACAATTTTTCAGTTGTTATTGATGATTCTTTAATGAAAATAAACCTTATACTAAGAGGTGAGGATCATCTGTCAAACACAGCACGACAAATCTTAATATATAAAGCCCTTAAAATTGAACCCCCGAAATTTGCTCACCTTTCAATGGTTATGGGACCTGATAATACAAAACTTTCAAAACGTCATGGTTCAACTTCAATTTCTCAGTTTAGAGAAGATGGCTATCTTCCACAGGCATTATTCAATTATCTTGCATTACTTGGATGGTCGCCAGATAATGGAAGAGAGATTTTATTGAAACATGAGCTGATTTCTGCTTTTGATTTGAATAAAGTATCAAAGTCTTCTGCAATTTTTGACTATAAAAAATTACAATGGGTGAATAGAGAGCATATAAGACTTATGAATGATGAAGAGCTTGGCAATGTTATGACTCCATATTTGGGGAAAGCTGGCATAAATTTTAGTAATGAAATAGAAACTTTTAAATGGGTAGGTCAGACTTCAAAAGTATTGTGTGATTACAAGCACCTTTTAACAGAAATAGCAGAATATTTTAAAGAGTTCATTTCAATAAATTATAGCAAAGAATTAATAAAAAAAATAAAAGATTGTGAAACCTCTATTAAAGTAATATCTATATTTTTTAAAGAGATAAGTGTGCTGGATTCACCAATTGAATTTTCAAAAATCGCTGAAATTCTAAAAAAGATTCAAACTCAAACAAAAATTAAGGGTAAGGAGCTTTATCATCCATTGAGAATTGCTTTAACTGGTAAAGAATCCGGAATAGAGCTTAAAGAGTATATTCCAATAATAGAGAGAGGTTCTGTTTTAAACATAGAGCCTTGTGTAAAAAACATGAAGTATAGATTAAGAGCTTTTTTAAAATGAGAGTTTGTTCATTAAATACTTTAATAGAAGCTTTGAATTCAAATGAACCTCTTAATAATGTTTTTATAAGTAATTCAAAAAGGGGTACACAGATTGATATTATAAAAAAATTATGTAAAGAGAAAGGAGTAACTTTTCAAATTGTTCCACAGAAAGCTATTGATAGAAAAGCTGGTTCTAACAATAAGGGTATATTTGCAGAGATATCTCCTGTTCGTTTTTATAAATTAGAAGAAATTTTAAAAGAGCAAAAGAATGGTCTGATTTTGATTTTAGATAGCATTAATGATACTGGAAATTTGGGAGCAATTATTAGAACAGCAGTTGCAGCTTGTGTTGATGGTATATTAATTCCTCGCAGGAAGTCAGCTCCTATTAATGAAACTGTTTTGAAAACCTCAGCCGGCAGTTTGACAAAAGCAAAAATTGTTCTGTCTAAAAATCTTACAAATGATATTATTGCTTTGAAAAAAAATGGTTTTTGGATTATTGGTACACATGTAAAAGAAGGGTTAGAATACTATAAATATGATTTTAAATATAAAACTGCACTTATTATTGGCAATGAAAATAAAGGCATATCCCCATTACTAAAGAAAAACTCAGATCAGTTAATTTCAATACCTCATTCATCACAGGTTGAATCCTTAAATGTTTCAAATTCTGTAGCTATTTTGCTTTTTGAGGCATTAAGGCAGAAAATCACTTAACTGTTGCAAGAAGGTCAGCTTTTGAGATAATAAGTTGTTTTTTGCCTTCGTTTTTAATTTCTTCACCAGCGTATTTACCAAAAATCACTTTGTCTCCGACTTTAATCAGCTTTTTGGTCTCCTCGTCAGTACCAACAGCTATTACTTTACCAATAATTGGTTTTTCTTTTGCAGAGTCAGGAAGAATAATAGAGCTTTTTTTCTCTTCCTCTTCCACTGGTTCAACTAATACTCTGTCATCTAATGGTTGTATTTTCATTACACCCTCCTTTTATATTTAATATGAATTTTTTGTTAAATTTAAGTTCATATTTCTTCTATTTAATCTATTTTTTTTAACATATTTTGAGTTAGCTGTCAACTTTAAGTTTTATAAAAAACCAAATATATAAAGCAATTTGATAGTATTAGACAGTGTTTTTTTAAAAAGGTAAATATATTTTTGTATTGCTCTGACCTCATGCATAAATATTTTAATGTGGGTTGACGAATAGATTTAAATTGATAAAATAGAGTTTACTTTTATATTTAACTGAGAGTTTAATAATAAAGAGGTGAAA
>JAUXFB010000253.1 GCA_030620255.1 Candidatus Aminicenantota bacterium
GATAAATTAGATTTTTTTTATTATCAACCTTCACATATATTGTAATGGTTTTATTGTCAGGGTCTACTTCCGGGCTAATTGCTTCTATTTTACCGTAAAAGTATTGGTCTGGAAAAGATTCAAATTTAATCCTCACATTTATATCTTTTCTTAAATTACGGATTTCTGATTCAAGGGCAAATCCCTTAATGTAGAGTGAATTAAGATTAACAATTTTTAAAATTTCCTGTCCTTGGCTAATTTTTTCACCTCTACTGATGTTTATATTAGAAATTATTCCTTGAAAAGGGCTCTTTATTGATGTCTTTTTTAATTTTAGTTCAGACTGCTTTAACGAGATAATTGCCTCTGATAATCCTTCTTGTGCTTTCCTGATCTCTTCTCTCATTGATCCTGAATAAACAAGTGTACTTTCATAATCATAACTGATTTTTTCAAATTCTGTTTCATTGATTTTTCCGTTACGCAAGTCTTTAATAGAATTTAAATATTTTTTCTTTAGGTTTGCTAATTCTATTTTTTGTTTTTTAGATAGTTCTGAGTTAGTATTAATTTCAATATTTTCTTTTACTAAAAATTGTGATAATGTTTTAAGCTTATTTGTTTTTGCTTTTTCAAGTTCCAGCTTTATTTCTCTGTCATCTATTTTAACAAGTAGTTGTCCATTTTTTACATGTTCTCCAACTGAAAAAAATATCTTTTCCACTTCTCCAGAGGTCTCGGATTTTATCGTTGCTTTTTCCCATACATCTGCATAGCCTGTTATTCTTAAACGTAATGGTAGATCACTCCTTGTTGCTTTAATAACTTTGACAGCAAGTGAAGCTTCCTTTTTTGTTTTACTTTCAGAATTTTTTATATCTTGAGCCTTAATGATTTCAGTTTCCTCTTTTTTTTGTTTCTGAAAGAAAACTTTATACCCTGCGAAGATCAGGGCAAGAATGAATATAACAAATGATATGATTTTGATGATTTTGTTCATTTAAGCTCCTTTTTTCTTTCTGTTTATGGTTCATATTATAACATTATAAGTTATAAATACGAATACCTAACAACTTTTGTTTAAAAAATAGTATTATTTATTTGATCATAAAAAGAGAGGTGATAATGATTAAATTTGATATTTAACTGATTTTTTATAATATAGTATTAATTATTATTTTCCATCCCAGCCTGCAATTCTTGCCATCATCCACCAGAATGCCCTTCCTTTTAGAATGCAATTTAATCGTTTGGAATGAGCACAGGAGCCGCAAGATTGAGCTGAATTCGCTAATTCACTTCCCTGATTTGCATTTATCCATTCATCAGCCCAGTTTCCTCCATTATAGTAACAACCATCATTTGCTCCTCTATCTAAGAAATAATTTCCATCAGGGTCATAGCTTTCAATATCTGCAAAGTCAAAAAGGACCTTTTTATTTTCTTTACAATAGTCTCTTATTTGTTCATTTCTTTTGTGTAAGTTACCATCTATATTGGTCCCGTCTAAATGTCCTGTCATATATATGAATGTCACATCTTTATATTGGTTTTCCAAATCGTTCATTGCATTAAGATAAGTGTTAATCCCTGATTCTGAATTATCACTTACTCCACCACACCATGACCACATTACTACATTACGGTCATTGTTTTCAAGATTTAACATGTGAATTGTTGCATCTTTCCATCCAAGAGATCCATTATGTCCTAGGTCATCAGCTCCCCCGTCATTTCCCCAATAATCATTAAAAAATTTGCCCACATTAAGTCCGTAATTAGAAATTGTAAAGTAGTATAATGAACCGGGATTTCCTTTTATAGCCTTTATACCTGTTACGATTTGGCTGCCATGAGATGTATGACCATATCCGATTCTAAGCTTTGATTTAGATTCTTCTATCCAATTAGTTGGAATTTTGCTTATATCAGTACAAGTGTGATCAATAATTATTGCTGATGAGTTTTCATTATTGTGATTGTTATTATTGGATTCATTAGGTTTACATGTATATAAAAAAAGTGTAAGTAAAACAGATAAAATAATAATTTTAATTTTTATTAATTCTATCTCCTGTATATATATGTTTTGGGTTCTATAATTCCAAACGTTTCTTTGTATTTACAATTAAGTCATTCAACTCTATATCAATTTTTTTTATCTGTCTTTGTAAAGCCAATCCTTCTTTATCACTATATGTACTGGTTCCTGATTTCAGTGTTTTTAATTTCTTTTGTAGTTTATTTATTTTATCATATTCGTATGCTGGGGGTTCAATGTCAGGGTATGCTCTATCTATTCTTCTTTTTTCCCTTCTTATCTGTCTTTTAACACTTGCAATCTCTTCCTTATTTTTAGAAGCTGAGGATTGATTTTTTTTCTGCTCTGCATTGTATCTATCAATTTTTGTCTGTAAATTATATTTTTCAACTATCATATTTTTTGCATAAGACTTTGCTGACATTGCATTTGTTTTTTTCTCTTCTTTTTTATAGAGAAGATATGCTTCAACATAATACTTTGCTGCAACTCCATATAATTTTCTGTTCCTTTTAGCCTTTTTTTTATAAATATTACCTATGTGGTACGCTGTTGCACCTGTTTTTTCATTTGCATATATTAACATGAATTCTTTTAATGCTGAATCGAGTCTATTAGATTTGAGAAGTGCAATAGTGTATGCTTTATGAATTTTATTCTTTTGTTTGTCATTTGAACTCAGGGTTTTGTAAAAAGAGATAGCTGAAATGTACTCTTCATCCTGATAAACTAATCTCATGATCTTTTGCTCGGAAGTTTCAGATGGGGGAGGAGGAACTGTTAGTTTTCCTTTTAAATTTTTTGCTGCAGAAAGCACATCATTTAATTTATTGGCTCTAGCAAGTGAAATTGCTTTATTTGTATATTTAAGAGCCAAATCTTTATTGTATAAAGAAAGACTTTTTATTGCGTAAGAGTTTCCAAGTATTAGATAAATTCTTGCTGTTTCTCCATGTCCGAGATCTTTAAATCTTTCTGTTTTTTCTCCATATCTAACTGCTCGAGAATAATTTTTGTTTTGGAAGTAATTTAAAGCAAGCTGATAGTATGCAAGTTTTGTGAATCTCTTTGTAGTATCAGGATATTGTTGTATATAAGTTTTAAAAGCAGTAATTCTTGCTTTTATAGTTTTTTGCATTATTGCCTTTGTGTAATCCATCCCTGCATTTTCATAGTTTTGTGAAAAAATGGGAATAATGAATAGTAAGATAAGTGCCCCAATAAAAAAAAGTTTTTTCATATTTCGCTCCTTCTTTATATTAAAATATATTTTACAAAAATATTAATTTTA
>JAUXFB010000206.1 GCA_030620255.1 Candidatus Aminicenantota bacterium
CGCTCTTATTGAAATTGCAAGTACATCACCATTACAATCATAAATTGTACCTCTTTTTGGATGAAGAGAGAAGACACGATTGCATTGAGATTTAACTTTTGAAATATACTTAGTATAATCAAATACCTGAATTTTAACAAGTTTATAAACAATAAATAAAACCCAAATTGAGAATACAACAAATAAGATAAATGCCCTATTCCTCTCTTTTTTATTTATCTTCATCATTTGTTTTCAAATACCTTTATAAACTGATCTGAACTTGGATATTGATAATTTAATTTTTTTTTGACAATTCTCTCTACTCTTTTCAAATTAAGAAGAGATGCTTTTTGAGCTCTTAATTTGTCTACTTTTTCTTTCAATGCTTTTTCACGAAGAATCAACTCATGCATTCTATAACCATAGTCTATATTCTTAAGATTCAGACTTGAATATGTAAATAGTAAAATAAAAACAAAAAACATCACTATCATAAAGACTCTAACCAAAGATTTATCTTTACTTTTTTTCATATAACTTCAGCCACTCTTAGTTTTGCTGATCTTGATGCAGGATTAACCGTAATTTCAGCTTCAGAAGGGAACATTGGAAAAGGTTTAATTATCTTTAACTTCATCTCTCTTTCCAAGAAATTAAATGTTTTTTTTACCAACCTATCTTCAATTGAGTGATAAGTAAGAAAAATAATCCTTAAACCAGAATTTAAATAATCTGGAATTTTTTTAAGAAAACTCTCAACACCTTCTAACTCTCTATTTACAAATATTCTCAAAGCTTGAAAAACCTTTGCAGCAGGATGAACTTTCCCCTTTTTCAGCCTTTTCCCATAGGTTTTTTCAACAATTTCCTTTAATTCAAAAGTTGTTCTAATAGAACCAAAAAGCCTTCTTTCAATAATTGCTTTTGATAATTCTTCTGCTCTTTTCACCTCTCCATACTCTTTAAATATTTTAATTAATTGATTCTCCTTAAAAGAATTAATCACAGAATAAGCAGTTAATTTTTGAGTTTTATCTTTTCTCATATCCAGGTACGAATCAATATTGTGTGAAAATCCTCTTGCTTCTGATTTTAATTGAAACATTGAAATCCCCGGATCGATCAAAATACCAGAAACACTCTTATTAAAAAAATCTATTTTTTCAAAAAGATCAATATAATTGAATCTAAAGAAAGTTACTCTATCTTCAAACTCTTTTAAATTTATCTCTGCTTGTTTTATACTTTCATCATCAATATCTATTGCAATAACTTTAGAATCTTTTAAACCTTGAAGTATATAATACGAATGTCCTCCCATACCAATAGTACAGTCTATAAAAATACCTTGTAAAGAATTAGATAAAATATTTACTATTTCTTTATTCATCACTGGATAATGGAGAAAATTCATTTATAACCCTCGATACTCTATATAATTTTTCCTTACTAAACTTTTCTTTCATTTCTTTCTCTTTAAAATTCTCTTCATTCCAGATAATTAAATAATTTGCTTTTCCAAAAATACGGGCATGGTCATTAATTTCAGCTATCTTTCTCAAATCAGGAGGCATTAACACACGACCTTTTGAATCTATCTCAGTTTCAGTTCCCCAATAACTTAAAAGGTTACTAAACTCATCAAGATCAGGATTAAACACGCCCATGCCTTCTATTTTTGCTTCTATTTTTCCCCAGACCTTGACTGGATAAATCATTATATAATCCCCATTTAAAGAGGTTATATAAACATCATTGCCATACATAGAATCAAATACATAGAGGAATCTTGAAGGGATTTTAATTCTCCCTCTATCATCAACTTTTATATCATAACTTCCTCTAAATCGTTGCATTATCCCATTTTTTCCCATTTTCTCCCCTTATAATAGTATATAATAATATAAAAAGTCAATAGAATCAAAATAAAAAAAAATTTTTATTTTAAAAATCTATTGACACACCACATATAGTGTTCTAAAATTGTATATCAACTAAATAAGGAGTCTATAATGGAAGGATTTTCAGAAAATGCTTTAAAGATTTTAAGAGCTAGATATTTTAAAAAAAACCAGGATGGAGATTTAATTGAAAAAAAGCCTTCAGATCTTTTTAAACGAGTAGCTAAATACATTGCAAATGCAGAAAAAAACAAAAAAAACAAAAAAATCTGGGAAGAAAAATTTTTCACCTCAATGATGCAAAAGGATTTTATGCCAAATTCTCCTACACTTACAGGAGCTGGAAGGGGCTTATGCTTATCCGCATGTTTTGTTTTACCAATTAAAGATTCTCTTAAAGAAATCTTCGAAACTGTAAAGAATGCTGCATTAGTACACAAAGAGGGAGGCGGAACAGGATTTGATTTCTCCAAAATTAGACCCCAAGGTAGCTTTGTAAAAAAAACTCAAGGTATTGCCTCTGGACCCATTTCCTTCTTAAAAGTTATTGATGCGGGCACTGAAGCTGTTAAACAAGGCGGCACAAGACGTGGTGCAAATATGGGAGTTTTAAGAGTTGATCATCCTGATATAAAAGAATTTATAACAATGAAACTTGATGGTAACACTGCTCAAAATTTTAATATTTCTGTTTCTATCACAGATAAATTCATGAAAGCATTAAAAAATAAGACAACATACGATTTATATGACCCTCAAAGTAATAAAGTTAAGAGCAAAATGAATGCTCAAGAAATATTCGATTTGATTGTAAATTCAGCATGGAAAAACGGGGATCCAGGACTAATTTTTATTGACACAGTAAATAAATTAAATCCTACAAGGTTACAAGGCTCTATTTGTGCTACAAACCCCTGTGGTGAGCAGCCTTTACATGATTATGAAGCCTGCAATCTTGGGTCAATTAACCTGTCAAACTTTTTTGACTCTAAACTCAAAGATCAATTTGATTGGCATAGATTTAAAGAAAACATTGAAACCGGCGTGAGATTTTTAGATGATGTTATTGATGTTAATGTTTATCCTTTAGAAGAGATTGATAAAATGGCAAAATCAAATAGAAGGATTGGTTTGGGAGTAATGGGTTTTGCTGACCTTCTTATAAAGATGAAAATAAAATATAATACAAATGAAGCAAGGAAAATTGGGGGGGAAATAGTAAAGTTTTTAAACAAAGAAGCAGTAATAGCCTCTCAAAAACTTGCTCAAGAGAGAGGAAATTTCCCTAACATTGAAAAATCAATATATAAAGGTAAAAAAATGAGAAATGCAGCACTACTTACCATTGCTCCAACTGGCACTATCTCAAGAATTGCAGGATGCTCCTCAAGCATTGAACCAATTTTTGCTTTTAAAGTAATATCAAAAATCCTTGATGGAGAGATAAAAGATTTTCATCCTCTTTATCAGGAATGGAACAAAAAGCATCCAAAAGGACCTGTTCCGGATTATTTCATAACAGCATCAGATATCTCACCCAAGGATCATATAAAAATGCAGGAAGTTTTTCAGGAAGAAGTTGACAGTGCAGTTTCAAAAACAATAAATTTCCCAAATAAAGCAACTAAAAAGGATATTGCAAATGCTTATTTAATGGCATTTGGCATGAAAATTAAGGGAATTACAGTTTATAGAGATGGTTGCCGTGCATTACAAGTATTGTATAAAGCTGAAAAAGAAGAACCCAAACCACAAGATAGACCTGATTCTCTTCCATCAACAACTCACAAAATCTCAACAGGGTTTGGAAATCTATACATAACCATTTCATATTTTAATGGGAAACCTTTTGAAGTATTTACTTCAATTGGTAAAAGCGGATACTCAACCATGGCTGATGCTGAAGCAATCGGCAGACTAACATCACTTGCCTTGAGAAGTGGAATCTCAGCAGATCAGGTAGTTAGCCAGCTAAAAGGCATAGGCGGCTCAGAGCAA
>JAUXFB010000166.1 GCA_030620255.1 Candidatus Aminicenantota bacterium
AATACTCCTATTTAAGGGTGTATTTTTTATCTTTTTGCCGAGTTTTTCTGTTTTAGGATCATGTTCGAGTTTTAAAGGTTCAATATTTATGTTTCTTTTTGAAGAGCAGAAATTAAAGAATAATGTTGTAATAAAGATGAAAAAAATAAATTTTAATTTCAAATCATATTCTATCAAAATAAGTATAAATAATAAAGTTTAAAATTGAATGTATTTAAAAAATCGATTTATAATTTGAAAATGCTATTGCAATCTATGCAGATAAAATCTTCCTTTTTTCTTTTTTTTTGTTTTCTTTCTCTATCTCTTTCTTTTTTATTTAAGATTGTAGTAGATATTATTATTAAAATGATTATCACTGCTGGGAAATATAAATAGGACGAGATTACAAAAATAAAATAGCTTCCGATTAGAATTAAAGCAGATAGTATTATAACTAAAAATGTTTGATCTTTTTTATATTTGTTTTCATCTTCAAACGGTAAAATGTTATTTGAACCACAAAAAGGACAATGTTTCTCTCTATTTTCCATATTCAATTATATATACTTTTTAAACTAGGTTTTGTCTGAAACTAATATCCTTCTGTTTAAAACATGCAAGTAATCTGAAAAAATTCCCTTTGTTTCACTATTTTCAATTTCTTCTTTAAAAATTCTTATTTTTGAGTCGAGTAAATCAATGATGTTAAGAGTAAGTGCTTCACAAGTTTTTGGGATTTCAGGGGAACCAAATTCTTTTTCGCCATGGTGAGAAATGATTAAATGCTGGATTTTAGTGCTTAAATCTTCAGGAAAATTATTAATTTTATTTTTTAATTCAATGAAAATATTATTACCAAGTACTATATGTCCAATCAAGCCTCCTTTCAATGTAGTATTAATTGAGGGTTCTATATCAAATTCATATATTTTCCCAATGTCGTGGAATAACGTTCCTATAAGCAGGAGTTCTTTGTCAATGGAATATTGTTCTGAGATTGGGATCACGAGTTTTATAATAGAATAAGTATGCTCTAAAAGTCCTCCCATATAAGCATGATGTATTTTTTGAGCTCCATAATGTTTTTTAAATTGATCTTTAAATTTTTCTATAAATAGATCTGTTAATTCAAGTAAGTATTTATTTTTTAAATTTAATTTTATAGTTCTTATCATTTCATTGAATAATTTTTCTGTATTAAAAGAGGCTTGCTCAATAAAATCTTCTGAGTTGAAATTTTTATCATCTTGAGAAACATAGCTTAATTTATCAATTTTAACATCTTTTTTGTTATTATATTCATTCACATTACCATTTATTTTATAAATTTCTCCTATATTTATCAATTTAAAATAATATTCAACATCATCCCATATCTTTGCTTGAATTTTACCGGTTTTATCCATAAGAGTTAAAGTTAAAAAAGGCTCGCCATTTTTTTTTACACGCTTGTTAATATTCTGGATCTTGTAATATCCATTTATTTTTCTACCTGTTTCAAAGTCTTTTATAAGCGTTTTTTTTTGATTTTCTGGAAAATCCATTTTTTTACTCCTTTAAAAAAATATTTTCAATTTTATAAGATGATTTGATTTCATTTAACCATCCTGATAATTTTTTTTCTGTTTTGACCTTACGTAGATGTTTTTCAATTAGTGTAGTCATTTCAATTAAAGAATTTGGTTCTAAATTTAGTTTCTTCTGTAATAAGAGATAGTTTTTATAATAGAAAGTTTCAATTTCCTTAAAACTTATTTTTATATTTATTTGAAATTTTTCTTTTAATACTTTTTCATATAATACTCTTTCTTTAATAAAATTTTTGAAATCTTTCCAATTCATATCAAATTTTTTTAATAATGTTTTAAGTTGATTTAAAGAACCTTGTTTATTTATTATTGGAGTTTGTACTTCCTCGTAATCCTCCTCTGTGAGTATAAAGTCATCTTTGTATTCTAAATAGATAATTTTATAATTAATTAAGCCCTTTAAAAGTCTATTATAAAATGCTTTCGGGGATTCTTCATTTCTTTTAAATACTGGAAATAGAGAAATTGATTTGTCAATATCAGTCATGGTTATTATCTCATTGTTTACAACAGCTGCTATTTTATCAATTATTATTGTGCGGGGCTGTAATAAAATAAGTAAATATAATAAAATTTTAGAAAACATTTCCAATTCCTATTTGAATTATAAAATTATCTTCTACTTTTTCTCCTAAATTCCACGCAAAGTTGATTCTTAAAGGGCCTAAAGATGTTTTATATTTCAAACCAAATCCAATGCATGTCTCAAGATTTTTTAAAGTAAAATCACTTGATTTTGGAAAAACATTACCAATATCTGCAAATACAGAATAATATAGATAATCGATTGGAATTATCGTAAATGGGAATGTGGCTTCAAAATTGAAAAGTATCATAGAATTACCGCCTTTAGGTTCAAAGGTTTTTAGATCAATTGGGCCAAGCCTATCATTTTTAGAACCTCTAAATGTATGAATCCCACCTGCAAAGAATCTTTCTGTTATAGACATATCTCCTGAAGCAAATCCATTTCTAATTGAGAAAGAAAATGTTCCTTTGTTGAATAATGTAAAGTTATTTTGGTAACTCCAGAAGAATTTATAAAAGGAGATATCTGTTTTAAATATTGGGAATCCGATTTTTATATTAGATGAGAAAAAATCACCCTTTGTAGGATTGAATGGATCATCTCTATTTTCAATTACATAGGAAAGAGATAATGATGCAGTATCAAAGGGTTTGTACATTGTATCTATTCCTTGCTCTTGTATTCTTAGTTCTGTTAACTTTGTTCTGTACCAGTTCAAAGAAGTTATTATATATGAATTGTAAGTGATCTCTTTTATGACTGACTCTCCGATTCCAGTTCTATCAAATTTGTAACTCGGGTAGATTTCATATTCTTTCCATATTTTAAATGAAGAATTGAGCCTTGTTTTAAAAAAGTAGGGGGTATCGTAAGATAAGACCCCTCTTTGTTCATGTAAACCTAATTGGAGAATTGAAGAAAATGATGAATAGGATTTGAAAAGATTCTTTTTCTGGTATTCAAAAGTGACCCTCATTCCATCTATTATCTCTCTTCTTTGTTCCCAACCAAATCCAAAACCATAAAATCTACTTTTGACTGGAGTGGCTTTTAATAATATGTTTATAGTGTCTGATTTTTTTTTATTTTAACAATATTTATTTCACTAAATATTGCACTATTTTCTACTTCATCTTTGAATGTATCTATTTTACTCTCATTGAAAAATGAATTTTTTTTAAGAGGGAAAAGCTTTTTTAATAGTTTGGCTTGTTCATTTGAGGCTCCAATTATGATAAGATCACCCATTTTGAATGATTTTCCTTCACTTATTGTAATTAGGATTGATTTGTGCTCTCCATGAGAGATTTTAGTGCCAATTGCAACATCGATAAATCCAAATGAACAGTAAAAATCTTTAAGTCTTATTATATCCTCATTGATTCTTTGTTGGACAAAAGGGCTATTTTCTTTTGTTTTGAGAATAGATAAAAGCTTATCAGAATTAAAGTACTTGTTTCCATCAAATAAGATAGAATCAACTGTGATTTTTTTACCCTCATCTATTATGAATTTAATGTCAGCTTTTCCTTTGCGAAATTCTGGTTTCATCATTATTCTTGATTGTGGAAATCCTCTGTAATAATATAATGATTTTATCAATTCCAAATCAATCTGAAGAGACTCAGATCGGATCCAAAAGAAACTATCGAAAAACAACTTATCACTTCGTATGACTTTTCTTAATCCATCCGTTGAAATTGATTGGTTGCCTTTAAATTCTATTTTTCCAAGTGAATATTTTTTGTTTTTCTCAACAAAAAATGTTATAAATTTTGTTGAGTTTTTTATTTCTATTTTAGAATCTACTTTAGCATTTAAGTAGCCTCTTTTTTTTAAAAAAATTAAAATTCTTGCCCTACTTTCTATTTCCGCCCAGTTCTCAAATACCTCTTTCCCCCAGATTGAAGATATGAGTTTCATCTTAGCTTTTATACCCTTGAATCTGAAGCTGTATTTATAACCCGTATGAATATCTATGTTTAAATTCACAAGTGATTTAGAATTATTCAAGAATTCTTCTTTGAATTTTATTTCTGGAAAGTAGTATTTTCTTTTTTTTAATATATTTTTTATTTTCTCGATTTTTTTTTGGAAAATATATGGGATGTATTCACCCATATTAATATATCCCATTATTTCATTGTAAAATTTATTGTTATTAATTTTTAAATTGATTTTATTTATCTTTGTGATTTTTCCTTTTTTAATAAAAAAACATATGTCAATCAAAGATTTAGCTTTATTTTTATTAGTCTCATATTTAATGTCTGGGTTAAAGTATCCTTTTGATATTAAAAAATTTTTTATCTCATTTATTGCTTTTTTAATGTTGTTATCTTCAAAATATAAATTTTTTCTTAGAGAAAAAATAGATTTTAAAAGATCTTTTTTCTTGAAACTGCTATCATTTTTAATTGATATGTTTTTAATTTTGAATTTATTTGTTAAAATAAAGTATAGGTTTAATTTTTTCCCATGTAATTTTTCTACTTTTGTTTCAATATTCGAAAAAGAGCCTATTTTGAAAAGATTTTGCATACTTTTTCGTATTCCCTTGTAGCTGAAAAGACCCCCTTTTTTGCAACTTATTAGAAAATTATAGTTTTGAGTTTGTTCAATTTCTGTG
>JAUXFB010000115.1 GCA_030620255.1 Candidatus Aminicenantota bacterium
CTACATCTTCCATTATTTCTTTTTTTAAATTTTCTTTAACTCCTTTAATAAAAGTTTTCATTTGATCAATAGATTTTTCTGTGGTTGATTTTACTGTTTCAATAGTTTTTTTTGCTTCTTTTGAGTATTTTTCGTAATTTTCTTTAGCTTCTTTGTTTAATTTGTCACTTGCATCTTTGGTCTTTTTTCTTGTTTCTTCACCTGATTGAGGTGCAAATAATAAAGCTAAACCAGCTCCAATTGCAGCTCCTGTTAAAAAAGTAAATACAGTCCCAAAAAATCCGTTTTTTTCGTCAGACATTTATTTTCCTCCTTTGAATTTTTTTGCAAAGTTCCAGCCGAATTTTAAGGCAGAAAAAAGTGTAAAAATTCCAGCTGATCTTTTTAAAATATTTTTATTTATCAAATTAGCTGATTTTGAAACAATATCAATTGTCTTTTTTGAAGAATTAATGATTGAATCAACCTTGTTCATATCTTCATCAACTTTTTCACTTATCTCTTTTAACTTTGAAGTCAAATCTCTTGCTTCTGAAGAGGTTTTTTCTAAATCAAAAAGTAAAGACTTTAACTGATTTATTGCTGGTACTAGAGTAAGAACAAGTATTAAAAAACCTACAGAAATTAACAATGCTACAATAAATATAATAATTATTATTGCTGTATTCATTTTAAGTCCCTAACTCATTATAATATAAGATTTTTTTATGTCAACTTTTATTTTATAAAAACTTTTTTGAAAAGTGTTCGTAACTTTTGTAAAAGGGGGTGTATTAGTTTATACTATTTTTTATAAACAATCTTTCCATTTACTATTGTCATATAAATTTGAATTGAAAGGATTTTTCTTGGGTTAGATTTTGTTATTTCTAATAGGTTTCCATCAAAAATAGTTAGATCAGCTAATTTTCCCTTTTCAATAGAGCCTATCCTATTTTCATTAAAAGATGCGTATGCTGAACCAAGAGTGTAAGATTTTATTGTTTCAATAATAGAAATACCTTCTTCAGGGAACCATTCCTCTTTATTTTGACCATTCTCAATATTTTTTCGCTCAATTGCAGAGTAAAGCCCTCTTCTAGGATCCAAAGGCTCAATGGGCCAGTCTGTTCCAAATGCAAGCATTGAACCTGTTTTTACGAATGAGTTCCATCTATATCCTTGTTTTGCATACTCTTTTCCAATTCTGTCCTCAACTACAAGCAAATCCGTAGTGCAATGCGTAGGCTGCATTGATGGAATTACACCCAATTTTTTGTATCGAAACAAATCAGAATCTCTCACAAACTGGGAGTGTTCAATCCTGTGCCTTAAATTTTTAATACCATATTTTTTTTGAGCCTTTTCAATTGCATTTAATGTTAAATGCACAGCTCTATTTCCAATTGCATGAATTCCAACTTGCCAGTTATTTTTATGTGCATTTCCAATAAACTGATTTAATTTATTTATTGGATGAATTAATATGCCTCTTGATTTATGGTTATGAATGTATGGATCAAACATTGCTGCAGTTGAAGAACCAATGGTTCCATCTGAATATATCTTTAAGAAACTTATTTTTACAAAATCATTTCCATCATTGAATTTAATTCCTTTTTTTAGATATTGTTTTGTTTTTTTTATGGGTAACCACACATTAAATCTAAGATAGAGTTTACCTTTTTTTCTCAAATCATTTAATTTTTTTATTAAGTTTAAATCCCCTGATGTTGTTACACTTGTTAAACCAAGCTGGTTAGCATAAACTATTGCTGATTCTATAGGACTTTTTTGTGATTCGGGAAGAACCATTTTTGGACCTTTAATATCTTTAACAAGATCTTCAGCATTTTCTTTAAGAATCCCTGTAGGAGTTCCATCCTTAAATCTCTGAATTTCACCTCCATATGGATCTTTTGTGTTTTTCGAAATATCACACATTGAGAGTACTTTTGAATTTACCCATAAAGTATGACCATCAACACGTGAAATAATTACTGGGTTGTCAGGAGAGATTTTATCAAGATCATATCTGGTTGGCCATTTTTTGTTTTTAAAATAGACCTGATTAAAACGAAAAGCTTTGATAACAGCATGAGGAGGAGATGAATCAATCGCCTCTTTTATTTTTTTTTGAATTTGTTCCATGTTTAAGAATCGTAAAGATAGATTTTTAGTTATAGATTCTGCTCCGGATTTGAAATGAAGATGCGCATCATGAAGCCCTGGGACAATGGTTTTCCCTGTCATATCCAAGATCTTTGTTTTGTCACCATTATAACGAAGCGCTCTAATGTTACTTCCACAAAATATTATTTTATTATCTTTTATAGCCACTGACTCTGCAATTTTCATCTTTTTATCTATTGTAATTACTATCCCATTTCTAAGAATAAGATCTGCAGTTTTAGAATATTTCATTTTATCTGGTTTTGAAGAACAATCTGTTAAAAAAAAAATTGAGAATAGAAACAAAACTGAAATAAAATTTATCGTTTTTTTTTTCATAAAATAATTATATAAAAAAACTCAACTTTTGTCACATTCTTTCAGAAGGACCGTGCCTCACCATCTCGCTCTTGTCTTTTACTCTTATATTTTGTATAATTACGACCTTAATCCGAAACAACTTCTGGAGATGAGTAATGTTAGACAAAACTCAAAAAAAAGGAGAAATAAAATTGGAGAAGGAAATAAACCTTCTTAAAGATTTTCCCTCTCCTACTTATACTGAATGGAAAGAGAGTGCGGAGAAATATTTAAAAGGTGCCCCTTTTGAAAAAAAACTTGTGACAAAAACTTACGAGGGAATTGAACTTCAACCAATTTATACAGAAAAAGATATTCGAGACATTACTTTTATTGATGAAATGCCAGGATATAATTATTATGTAAGAGGCACAGAACCTGAAGGATATTTAAACAAATCCTGGGAAATATGTCAGGAGATTCCTTATAGTTTTGCTGAAGAATTCAATAAAGCATTAAAATACGATCTGGAAAGAGGTCAAACAAGTATTAGTTTATTGTTGGATAGGGCAACTCAACTGGGTATTGATGCAGATAATGCAAAAGTTGAAGAAGTTGGTCATCAGGGCATTTCAATGTCAAGTTTAGAGGATTTTTCAAGAGCTTTATTGAATATTGATCTGAAGAATTATCCAATTCATATAAATGCTGGTTTTTCTTCAATACAAATATTAATGATATTAGCTGCTTTTTTAAAAAAGCAAAATATAGATTTTGATAAAATAAAAGGTAGTATTGAGGCTGATCCTATTGGATTTATGCTTGTTGATGGAAGTTTGCCAGTTTCATTAAAATTTGCTTATGACAAGATGGCAATGGTTTTAAAATGGGCAAGATATAATATGCCAAAATTAAGAACTATTGGAATAAATGGTCTTCCCTTTCATAATTCAGGTGCAAGTGCTGTTCAGGAATTAGCATATGTGATGGCTACTGCTGTTGAATATATAAATCAAATGATAGATAGAGATTTAAATATCAATGATATTGCCCAGAGTATAAGGCTTACTTTTGGAATAGGTCCTTTTTATTTTATGGAAGTGGCAAAAATAAGAGCTGCAAGAATTATATGGGCAAAAATCATTGAGACTTATAAAGGTAATAAAGAGTCTCAAAAGGCTAAAATCCATGCAAGAACATCATTTCTAAATCAGACAAAATATGATCCTTATGTAAACATTTTAAGAACAACAACAGAGGCTTTTTCCGCAGTAGTGGGTGGGGTTGATAGTTTACATACAAATTTTTTTAATGAATGTTTTGAACAGCCGGACGAGTTTTCAAGAAGGATTGCCAGGAACACACAGATAATTTTGAATGAGGAGACTCGTTTAAGCAAGATAATAGATCCTGGAGCAGGTTCTTATTATGTTGAGAAATTAACTGATAAAGTTGCTAAAAAAGCATGGACTTTGCTTCAGGAAATTGAGAATAAAGGAGGTGTGCTTAAGGCTCTTAAACAGGGTTATTTACAAGAACAAGTAGAGAAAATTTATGAAAAAAGAAGAAAAGATATTGCAAAGAGAAAAACAGTTATCATTGGTACTAATATGTATTCAAATTTAAAAGAAAAGAAATTGGATTTGAAATCACTTGATTACAGGGAGATTCAAAAAAGAAGAAAGCAATATCTAAAAGAATACAAGGCCTCAAGAATACATAAAAAACATATTGAGGAACTTAACAACCTATGTTCAGACTCAGAAAATATCATTGATGTTGGAATAGAAACGGTCTTAAAAGGTACTACTATTGGAGAAATTACCAGAGCAATAACAAGGGTTTCTGGAGATTCAGTATTTATCAAAACATTAAAGATACATAGAGCTTCAGAGGGTTTTGAAGAGATAAGAGATGCAGTTGAGGTATATAAAGAAAAAAAGGATTGTAGACCAAAGCTTTTCCTGGCAAATATGGGCTCTCTTTCTCAATACAAGGCAAGAGCCGATTTTTCTAAGGGATTTTTTGAAGTTGGAGGATTTGATGTTATTTATCCAAAAGGTTTTAACACTTCTGAGGCTACTGTTAATGCTGCATTAAAATCTGAAGCTAGGGTTATGGTTATCTGTTCAACTGATGAGACATACCCTGAATTAGTTCCTCCAATCACAAAAGCTATAAAAGATAAAAAATCAGATATAGTAGTTGTTTTAGCAGGGAATCCTAAAGATCAGATTGAAGAATACAGAAAATCTGGTGTTGATGAATTTATCTATTTAGGAGCTGATGCTCATCTTATTCTGTTGAATATATTAAGAAAAATTGGGGTAATAAAATGATTAGAAAGCCAGATTTCACAAAAATAGATTTAGATATAGATTCCCCTGAGATTTCAAAAAAAGAGTGGCAGAATGAGATAGAGAAGAATACAGGAAAATCTATTGATGAATTAATATGGCATACAATGGAACAGATTGATGTTAAACCTATCTATAAAAAAGAAGATATAGAAGGTTTTGAACATCTGGATTATATGTCAGGTATTCCGCCTTTCTTACGCGGCCCTTATGCAACAATGTATGTACAAAGACCCTGGACTGTTCGTCAATATGCGGGTTTTTCAACTGCAGAAGAGAGTAATGCATTTTACAGGAGAAATTTAGCTGCAGGTCAAAAGGGACTTTCAATTGCATTTGACCTTGCCACTCATAGAGGGTATGATTCTGATCACCCAAGGGTTGTTGGGGATGTTGGAAAAGCTGGTGTTGCAATTGATTCTGTTGAGGATATGAAGGTTCTATTCTCAGGGATCCCTCTTGATAAGATGTCAGTATCAATGACAATGAATGGTGCTGTTTTACCAATAATGGCATTCTATATAGTTGCAGCAGAAGAACAAGGCGTTAAACCCGAGCAATTAGCAGGAACAATTCAAAATGATATTTTAAAAGAATACATGGTTCGTAATACTTATATTTACCCTCCAGAGCAATCAATGAAAATTATTGCAGATATTTTTAAATTCACTTCAAAATATATGCCAAAATTCAACAGTATCAGTATCTCAGGATATCATATGCAAGAAGCAGGTGCTACAGCTGATCTGGAAA
>JAUXFB010000323.1 GCA_030620255.1 Candidatus Aminicenantota bacterium
GATAGTATATGTTTTAAGAAAGCGGGAGCAGATATCCTTTCGCATGTATTTAAAAATGTAGATGGATGGTTTTGCTACAATTTATTAGGGAATCTAATTCAGAAATAGTGGTTAATAAAGAATCCGATACTCGTAGCAATGAGCAACATCAATATTGCATATTTTATAAAAAATAGTAACTCAAAGTTTTTGAAAAGCCTACCATGTTTTGCTATTAAAATGATTGCCAATATAATCAGGCAGAAAGAACTAAATCATATTATGAATAAATATTCAGAATTTGATGGGATAGATTTTTTACCAAAAGTTATTGAAGAACTTAATGTTAAAATTGAAATTATAGGAAAAGAAAACTTACCCGATAACGGAAAATGCTTTTTTGTTGCTAATCATCCTTTTGGACTACTTGATGGTTTAATATTAACATCTATCGTAGGAGAGAAATATGGCAACCTAAAAGCAATTGGTAACGAGGTTTTCATGTTTGTTCCTAATTTGAAGCCAATAATTGCTGATGTTAAAGTATTTGGTAAAAACTCCAGAAAAAATATAGTTGAATTAGAAAAAGTATATGCTTCGGATGTTCCAATTACTCATTTCCCTTATGGATTAGTTTCAAGAATACATAAATTAAAAATTCAGGATAAATCTTGGAATAAAAGCTTTATAACTAAAGCGATTTCAAACCAAAGGGATATTGTTCCAATCTGGTTTTACGGTAGAAATTCGAGCCTGTTTTATACAATTTATTTAATCCGTAATACATTCAGAATAAAAACAAATCTTGAGTTGATGCTCTTACCCCGTGAGTTGTTCAGAAAAAGGGGCAAGACAATTAAAGTTAAAATTGCTAAGCCTATTCCATATCAAGAATTAAACAAAACATTATCACATTGGGAATGGGCACAGAAGGTACGCTCAATTGTATATGATATAGAAAACAGTAAACCAAACACAAGGTAGCATTGGTATTGGATAAAAGCCGTAGAACTTATTGAATTGGGTAAATAAGCTTCTCGGACAGGCATGGGTAAATTAGTAAACCAAAAACCATTTTCATGAAAAAAGTATCCGTAATAATTTGTGTTTATAACGAAGAAAAAACTATTAGAAACGTTATTGTTTCAGTTTCTAAAACTCTAATTGTTAATGAGATTATCGTTGTTAATGATGGCTCAACTGATAATACTAAAAGAATAATTGAGGAACTGAATGAGGACATTGAAATGACAGATATTCATTTTGCAGAAAATAAGGGAAAAGGTTATGCAATGGCTGTTGGTGTTGAGAATGCAGCAAATGAAATAATTGCATTTATTGATGCTGACCAGACAAAAATAATACTCAACTATATTGACAAAATGATAAATCCCCTGTTAAAAAAAGAATGTGACATGGTTTTGGGATATTCAACCGTCAATATTTTAAGTAAGGATGTAAATCCTTTAAAAATATTGACAGGAGAAAGGGCCTTGTTTAAAGAAGATATTACCCCAATTATTGACAAAATGAAAGAATCAAGGTTTGGGGTTGAAACGCTATTATATTTCTATTATATCTCGATTGGTAAAACCTTACAGTTTCTCCCTTTACTAGGGTTAAAACATAAGGATAAATACAAAAAAGTGTCAATTACAAATGCCACAGTGGATTATCTTCAGGAAGGGTGGGAAATTGCATACACCGCTATGAAAAATTATGACTTTATGTTAAAATCATTTAAAAGAATAATAAAAAAAACATGAGACTCAATATATCAATTTTATTAATTTCAAGCAGCAACTCTTCCGGATCATGCGCTCACGGGGTGATAGCAGATCAGACCAGGGTCCCGGCCTTCAGCACCTCCGCAATGCTCCTGTAGCTGTTCTTTTCAAAGAATCCGGCCTCCCCCGGCCTTACCCACCTGGATTGGGTGATTCCCTCCTCCGACTGCAGAACAGGATCGGCTTCACCTCTGTATTGCATTTCAAACCACTGCGTCTCCTTCAGGATCAGCTCATCTGACAGCATATAGGTATGAAAGGTAGAGAGCAGGTATGGTCCCGGTTGAAGACCCTTAAGGCCCGTCTCCTCCTCCACCTCCCGAAGGGCTGTGGTTTTAAAATCCTCTCCCATCTCCATCTTTCCCTTGGGCAGGTCCCACACCCCGTTCCTTTCAATGGCAAGAAATTCTCCCTTTTCATTGCGGACCACTCCCCCGCCGGCACCGATGCAGGTAAAGCACGCTTTGAATGCAGCCTCCAGCTCCTTCATGTCATCATGAATGATGCGCAGCTTGCGGACCTGCTTCATTTCGCGGAACGCCTCCACCAGCTCCTTCAGTTCACCCCGGGTTTTGTACCTGTAAAACAGCCCTCTCTTCTTCTGAAACACCTTAGACAGATCGTCTCCCAGCGTTACTACCCGGTCCTTGAAAAAAATCTTATTCACCTGTATCTTCTTTTTAAAGTCAGTTCATCCTAACCATCACAAAAATATTAAATCACTTGCGATTACCTCTCTACCTGTTTCATCTTTTTTTGCAATTTTCTGCTTCTTGTTGCAGTGCAGTCAGATACAATGA
>JAUXFB010000223.1 GCA_030620255.1 Candidatus Aminicenantota bacterium
TATTTATATGCCTCAGATACTATAGAAAACAAATCAATAAAAATTGGAGGCTTAAAAACAGGAATTGGTGTGGGTTTTAGATTTTAAAAAGGAGAAAATAACAGCACTCATATATAGAACTATAAATATAATATATCAAGATTTTAGTAGAATTTCGTGTAGATTTTCTAATGAGGCAACGATATCTGTTTTATATAGATTTTTAATGGTCAATTCGTCAAATTGACTGGTATTAATAATTCATTTATAATCATATAAATGAAAAGAATTATAATCATATCAATAATTTTATTGTTATCTCTATCCTGCAAAAAAAAAATCAAACTTATTCCTGAAATTACTCATGTTCTTAATGATAAAAAGTTATGTAAACTTAAAGACAATAATGAAACATTTAAATTATTAAAATCAGATTCAAGTCTTATTTTACTAAATTCAAATGGAGAAATTTTCAAATTCAATGTTGATAAAAATATCTTTGACGATTTATACAAAATTAATACAAAGATTGGTTCAAAAACATTCAATCAAAACAATAAAATCATTTTTAACCAATCAGGCGCAAACATATATATGATTTTTGATTTAAATAAATATAAAATGATTAAGACAATAAAAAATATTAAAATAGATAATTTTATTGGAATCAACAAAGAATACATAATTTTTTTAAGAGAAAAAGAATTGATTTTTTATAACTTTAAAGAAAATAAAATCAAAAAAAGGCTTAATATCAATGGAGAAATTTTTTACAACATAAAATATAAAAACAACAAGATATTACTTCTCTCAAATAAAAAATTCTACATATTCAACGAGAAAAACAATAATTTAGAAACAACAAAATTAAAAAATACAGCAAGTTCAGGATTTCTTTTAGAAGGGGATTATATATACTATGGTTCAGAAAAAAGAGAACTAATAAAATTCAAATATAAAAAGAACAAAATTAAGTGGAAACTTAAATTGTCAAAAGTATTAACAGTTGAGCCAAAAAAAATAGGAAAATACATAATTATAACTCCTGAAGATAATAATATTTATTTTTTTAATAAAAATGGAAATTTGTACTGGTGGGAAAAATTCGATTCAATAAAACTAAAACCTGCTGTAATAATGAGACAAAATGTTTGCGTTTTCTTAATGCCTGTTTACTCTCCAAATTTAAAATTTTATGATTTCAAAAACAAAAGAACAATCACATATACAGTTAATCGCATAATAAAAAGTAATCCAATTTATTTAAATGGCTTTATCTATATATTAGTAGAGAACGAAAAAGATAAAGAAAAAAACATTTTAAAAATAGGAAACAAATATAGTGTTGACATAAAAATAACACCCGAGTTTTTAAAGCCCCTGGGAAAATCAATAAAATTTGATTTACAACCAATCAACCTTATTGAGCCTGAATATGAAATTAACATTTTAGATAAATCAAAAAACAATGTTTTTGAAAAATTAATAAAAAAAAGAGAAGCTTTATCTTTTATATGGATACCTGATAAAGTTGGAAATTATGATATGATTGTAAAAGTAAATTCAAAAAATCAAAATAAATTTGAGGTAAAACAAAATTTTAATGTAGTAGATTTAGATAAAATCCTCAAAAAATATCTTTTTAAATTACAAAAAGAATGTAAATTAGATTTAATAAATAATGTGATCAATAAAGAATAATCAAACAGTGGAAAAATTAATCTTATTCCTTAAAAAAAATAAAATAAAATATTTCAAAAACAAAGAGATTAAATTTTATACAACCATAAAGATCGGGGGCAAAGTAGACTTGATTGTTATAATAAATAAATCCTATGAACTTATACAGTTACTATTAAAAGTAAAGAAACAACAATATCCTTTTATTTTGCTTGGAGGGGGAAGTAATGTTGTATTTTCCGATAATGCTTCTAAATTGGTAGTTATTATTAATAAAACTTCAGATATAATTAGATTATCTGAAAATTTAATCAAAATAAACTCAGGTGTAACAATTAATAATCTCACAAACTGGTGTTTAAAAAACAAAATAGGAGGTTTAGAATTTCTTGCAGGAATCCCTGGAACATTAGGAGGAGCAACTGCTGTAAACGCAGGAGCTTTCGGGAAATCTGTATCTGACAATTTAGAAAAAGCTGAAATATTAACGGAAAAAGGTGAAATAAAAATTGTTGATAAAAAATATTTCCAATTTGAATACAGAAACTCTGTTTTTAAATATGGCAAAGAAGTTATCTTAAATATCTTCTTAAAATACATAAATCAGGATGAGAATAAAATTAAAGAGAAAATCACATCCCATATTAGACATAGAAAACAAAGTCATCCTTCTTATAAATGTTTTACTGCAGGATGTTTTTTTAAAAATCCAGTAAAAAACAATAAAAGAATTTCAGCTGGAAAAGTAATTGAAATGTCCGGGCTAAAAGGATTTCATGACAATAACCTTCTAATGTCCGAAATACACTCAAACTTTTTAATAAATAAAGGTAATGCAAGTTTTAGAGATCTTATTGATTTTGAAAATAAAATTACTCAAGAGATCCTCAAAAGTGAAGGTATTAAACTTGAAAGGGAAGTTATTTATATTACTTCTGATGGTGAAAAATGTTGATAAAACTTACAAAAAAAGGAGATTAATAAATGAATATAAAAAGAATACAAATATCCTTAATTTTACTTTTCATATTTATTTTCAATAATAATTCAATTTCTGGAAAAATAAAACCAGAAAAAGAATTAATAGAGCAAAGAAAAAACTGCATTATTGTTTATGGTGACACCAGAACCAACCATAACATACACAGAGAAATTGTAAATTCAATAATTAAACTAAAACCAATAGCAGTTTTCCATACAGGTGACCTTGTTGCAAATGGAAATGTTAAAACACAATGGTGTATCTTCAATAATACCATTAAAGACCTTTTAAAAATCACAAAATTCTATCCTGCTTTAGGGAATCATGAAAAAAATTCTCATTTATATTTTGATAATTTTGAATTACCAAATAACGAAAGATGGTATACTGTTGATATTGGAAACATACATTTTATTATTCTTGACACAAACCCGAAAATAAAAAAAGACTCAAAACAATATAAATGGCTGGAGAATGATCTAAAAAACATAAAGTCAAATATAAAGTATAAAATTGCTATTTTCCATCATCCGCCTTTTAGTTCAGGACCTCATAGAGAAGATGAAAAAGATTTAAGAAAATCAATTGTTCCTTTATTTGAAAAATATGGTTTAGATATAGCGTTCAGTGGTCATGATCATATATATGAAAGACTGTTTCGCAATAACATTTTTTATATTGTTACAGGTGCAGGGGGAGCTCCTTTATATGAGAAAAAAAGAGACCTTCCATTCAGTCAAAAATTCATCTCCGAATATAGTTTTTGTTGTATGTATAAAAAAAAGAATAAACTAATCGTTGATGTTTTTGACAGAAAATTAAAATTAATAGACAGTTTTTATATAAAAAAATAAAAAATATGCCTCGATTGATCTTTATATTTCTTGATGGGGTTGGAATTGGTAAACCATTAAAATCCAACCCTTTTTATGCAGCAAGAACAGAATTTCTACCTTTTTATAACGATTACAATGTTTTGCCTGATAAAACACCAATAAAAGCAATAGATCCTTTACTCGGAATTGATGGAGTCCCACAGAGCGCAACAGGGCAAACATCTCTATACACTGGGGAAAATA
>JAUXFB010000153.1 GCA_030620255.1 Candidatus Aminicenantota bacterium
TGTCCGGTATTCTGGAGTTTTCTTGTACAAAGAGGGTGGAGGACAATTGGGTGATGGAATTACTCGAATGTACACAACACCTCTGGATCCAGGTGAAACCAGTGAGGAAATTCTCATAAAATCTTTTCACGGCTACAAAGCATCTTCAAAAAAAGCTTTTATAATCAACAAAAAAAAATGGAAAGAAATAAAAGTTAAAGTTTTCGCAGAAAAAAGTTCAGTTTTAGTTAAAATTGGAGAATATCCAATAAAACAGGAAATTGATGGCATTGAAGACATATTAATATCTGAATCTGAAGAGGAAGGAACAGAAAAAACAAAAATCACAAACCAACTAAGAAACTCAATTCAAGTAATATGGAATAATACAAAATGGATATATAAAAAGGCAACTCATAAAGAAATCATCATTGTCCCAGCAATTTCAATAAAGGTCAAAAACCTTGGTGAAAACCCGATTCATAACATATCTTTTAAGGGTGATTTCGAAATAGAAAACACAGGCGAATCCTTTGGCCACGGAAATACAATTGCTCTAAAAAAACCCTTAATTCATAACAACACAAGTGATATAATTCATATAAGAGCTGAGTATGGATACTCAATTCCATCTATACAAGATTTAGAACAAAACAAAAGCAATATTAAAAAAATTAAAGTCAGATTATATGCAAAATCAAAAAATTCAGAAAATATCCTTCTAGGAATATACCCAATAAAACAAATCGTAAAACAAGATGAGGGTTAAAAACAGAAATTGGCTTAAATGAAAGGAAAATATTTAAAAATATTATTTTTATTTATAGTTTACTCTCTTATATTTTTTATAATTAATTTAACAATTAAGAATCTATATATTGGAAAATTGCAAAATTATGATGGAATAAATAAATTTGTTGTTATAAACATGGTGGTTTTCATGTTTTTAACATTCATACTTTTTGCCTTTTTAAAAAAAACAATATTTTCTCCTTTAAAATCTTTTTCAAAAGAATTAAAAGGATTAAAAACAAAAGACCCAAATGAAATTATTAAATACAAAAAAAACTTCTTTTTTCAGTTAAACGATTTTTTTTTAAATATTAAAGATGATTTTATTAAATTATATTTTGATGTTAAAGAAATAGAAAAATCTAAAGAATATGTTGATACGCTTATGCAAACAGTCAATATAGGTATAGTTGTTCTGGACAGTAAATTGCATCCTATTTATATAAATGATTATGCTCTTAGAAAATTTGAAATATCAAAAGAGGAAATTAATAGTCTAAATATATTTAAGCTTATTGACAAAAAAACAATTAAAGAAGCATCAAGAGAACTGTCAAATAAAAATAACATTTTTAACAAAGAAACAGCTTTATTTTTAAAAAATGGGGAAAAGATAGATGTAAATATTTCAATATCAAAATTATTAGATACTTCAAATAAAGTTAAAGGATACATTTCTGCAATACAAGATATTACAAAAAGAAAAAAAGCTGAGAAGAATTTAAAAAGTCAAATTTTTTTTTCAAGGGAAATATTTAAATCAATACCTGATATGATCATAATTACTGACATAAACCTTAAAATTATATTTGCAAACCACAAAGCAGAAAATTTTATAAATAAATCTACAATATTTGAGAAAAATGTAAAAAACTTTTTGTCAAATGAATCTTTGAAAAATGGATTTGACGAGTCTTTGAGAAATGCAATAAAAAGTGGGGATAATATAAAAAGTATAAACATAGTGAACCCCTTTAAATTCGGAGCCAATCACATTGATCTGATCATACGTCCATTAAGAACAAGATCAAATATAATTGGGAGCTTAATCTTGATTAGAGATGTATCAGAGTGGAGAAATTTAACTGCAAAACTAAAAGATTTACAGGAGTTTATGAGAAAATTAATTGATTCAAGTCCATTTTCAATTATATCTATATATAAAGACTACAAAGTTTCTCTCTGGAATTCAAGTGCTGAAAAATTATTCCAAATTTCAAATAAAAATGCTATAGACAAAAACCTATTTGAAATAGCTCCAATATTTAATAAATACAAAGATGCTATAAATGAAGTAATGATCTTAAACAGAACTTCTTCCTTAAGTAACGAAAAATTTCTTTTAAATAAAAACAGGGGAGTCATAGCAAACCTCATTTTTTATCCAATTTTAAATGAAAGTGAAAGTGTTGTAATAAATATTGAAGATATCTCAAAAATAAAAAAATTGGAAGACTCCCTAGCTCAAGCTCAGAAAATGGGATCACTCGGTCTAATCACAAGTGCAATCATACATGATTTTAACAATGTTTTAAGTGGAATTCTGGGATATGCATCTTTGATAGAAAAAAAAACACAAGAAAACCCACAATTAAAAAAATATGTTTCTTATATTATCGCATCAAGTGAAAGGGCTTCAGTAATGATTCAACAAATCCTCAATTATTCTAGAAAAAAATTTGAAAAGGGTAAAACATTGAATCTTAACAAAGTTATTGAAGAAAGCCTAAATTTTATTAAACTAAATTTAAGGAATATAACCATAATAAAAAAATTATCAGATAAAGAAATTTTTCTAAATGCAGACAAAACAAAAATATCTCAAATATTCATTAATTTATTTATCAATTCTAAAGACGCTCTGAAAAATCAACCCTCTCCAAAAATAAAAATTGAGACAGAAGAAATTTCCATACAAAATAGAAAAGACCTTAAAGATGGACAATATGCAATGATTAAAATAACTGACAATGGGATTGGTATAGAGAAAGAGAATATAAAGAAAATTTTTGAAACATTCTTTACAACAAAAGACAAAAAAGGTACTGGCTTAGGCCTCTCAACTGTCAAAGATATAGTTAATAGTTATAATGGAAATATCGAAGTTAAATCAGAGTACAGTATTGGTAGCAGTTTCAAGATATTAATTCCATCTATTAAACAAATAGCTTATGAACCTAGAAAATATATAAAAGAAGAATTTGAACCATCAATAAAAGGTAATGTGCTATTAATTGATGATGAAGAGGTTATACGAGAGATAGGAAGAGATATGCTAAATTCTCTAAAAATAAACTGCATAACAGCTCGCGATGGTGAGGAAGGAATCGAAATATATAAAAAAAATAGAGACAAAATAGATATAATTATTTTAGACATAGAATTGCCCGGGATTTCAGGAGAAAAAGTTTTTGATATTTTAAAACAGATTAATCCTGACATCAAAATTCTAATAGCCAGTGGATATGGGAAAGATTATCTTGAAAAAAAAGTTTTCCAAAGAAAAATCAAAAACTTTATGGCAAAGCCCTTTCAACTAAATCAACTATCAAAAAAATTGAACGAATTAATGAAAGAATAAATAACAGACCAAAATTTTCAATATATTTGACTATTAATTTAAAAAGATTTATCGTAGTAAAGAAGGTATATGACTTAAGGAGAACTTATGTATAATAAAAAATTAACTGATATAAAAGAATGGAAAGAACTGAAAATTCATTACAATGAGATTAAAAAATATCATTTAAGGGAATTATTTAAATATGATAAAAAAAGATCAAAAAAATTTTCCATTTATAATGAGAATATCTATTTTGATTATTCAAAAAATTTGATTACTTCCAAGACAATTAATCTTCTTTTGAAATTGGCAAACTCAAGGCAATTGAAACACGAAATAGAAAGAATGTTTAATGGTGAGAAAATAAACAAAACAGAAAACAGACCAGTTTTGCATATTGCATTGAGAAATATGGACAAAAAGCCAATATTCATAGATGGAAAAGATATAATGCCTGAGGTATTCTCTGTAATTGAAAAGATGAGAAACCTTTCAATAAAAATACGAAATGGAGAATGGAAAGGATTCTCCAATAAAAAAATAAAATATATTGTCAATATTGGAATAGGAGGATCTGATCTTGGTCCAAAAATGGTTGTTAAAGCTTTAAAATATTATTCAAAAAGAAGTATTAAAACATTTTTTGTTTCAAATATTGATTCTAACCATATTTCTGAAACTCTAAAAGAAATAGAGCCTGAAAAAACCCTTTTTATAATTGCATCTAAAACATTCTCAACACTTGAAACAATGACAAATGCAAATACTGCAAAAAATTGGATCTTATCACATTACAAATCCAAAAAATCCATTCCATTTCATTTTATTGCTCTTTCTACAAACACAAAAGCTGCTATTGATTTTGGTATTGATTCTAAAAACGTATTTGAGTTCTGGGACTGGGTTGCAGGTAGGTATTCATTAACCTCCTCTATTGGATTATCTATTATGATCTCCATAGGGTACAATAATTTTATTGAGTTGCTAAAAGGGTTTCATTCAATGGATAACCATTTCAGAAATACTCCTTTTGAAAAAAACATCCCTGTAATAATGGCTTTAATTGGTATATGGTACAATAATTTTTTTGAAGCTGAAACACATGCAATAATACCATACAGTCAATACTTAAATAAATTTCCTGCTTTTCTTCAACAGTGTGATATGGAATCAAATGGCAAATACATTGATAAAGATGGAAATGAAATTGAATATCAGACTGGCCCTATAATTTGGGGCGAACCTGGAACAAATGGACAACATGCTTTTTTTCAACTTATTCACCAAGGGACAAAATTAATCCCATGTGATTTTATTGGATTTCTCGAACCTCTGAACAATTTAGGAGATCATCACAAAAAGCTGATAGCCAATTTTTTTGCACAAACAAGAGCTCTAGCTTTTGGAAAAACAAGAGAAGAACTATTAAAAGAAAAAACTCCTTTAGAATTAATACCTTTTAAAATATGTAAAGGCAACAAACCAACAAATACAATTCTTATAAAAAAATTAACCCCTTTCTCTCTTGGTAGATTAATAGCAGCTTATGAACATAA
>JAUXFB010000216.1 GCA_030620255.1 Candidatus Aminicenantota bacterium
GAGGGGACATAAAACCCTGCCATTTAATAACACTAAAGATTAATCCAAAAATAGAAGTAAGGATCATGCCCCAGAGAATTGCGCCTTTAACCTTTTTTACAAGTAAAAAAGCAATAATAAAAAGACCTATTATTGCAACAATTGTTGCAGGATTTGAAAAATCACCGATCTTTAATGCTCCACTTGAATATTGAAATGTGTTTAATTTTTCAATACAGAAACAGTAGAGATTTATTTTTTAATTTTGAAGAATTTAAATGATATAAGAGAAAAAGTTAGAGTAAAAAGAATGAGTACTATAAAATTAATAGATATGTCTGCAAATTCTTTGTTAAAAAATATGATCTTATGAAGAGCATCCATTGCCCAGTATGCTGGGACAAGCATACCTATGGATTTTAATGTACCTGGGACGATCTCAATAGGCCACCAGCAGCCACCAAGAGCTGCGAATATATTTGATATAAGAATTGCTGTTCCAACTATGATTTCCTCTTTTTTTATAATAGAACCAAGCAAAATACTAAGTGAAGAGTTCAGGATTATGAATAAGAAGATGGTGAGGCAAGAAAGAAAAAAGTTACCAAGATTAAAGTGAAAGAAGATCTTTCCAAAGATGATCAATATTGCTGCTTGAATAATTCCAAGGAATAGACGTCCTATAAATTTCCCTGCCCACAGGTCTGGTATAGAGGTAGAAGAGAATAGAATCCTTAAGAGTCTTCCCTTCTGACGGTCTATCATTACTGAGATTCCCCCGTAGATCAAGATCATTATCATAATGAACTGAACTAATACTCCTGGTATAACATGGTCATAACCTGATGGAACTTTAGCTATTGTTCCTTCAGGAAAGCCTGATTCTATTTCAATAATATTTTTAAAATCCTCTTTGTTCTTAAAAAAATTATCTGTATCAGGGTTAAGAATTAATTCTGTTATTATCTTTGCAATTGCCTGGATGATCTTTGTTTCAGCATGCGCAGCTGCTTTAATGCTGGAGTTTTCATTTTTTAATAGGATCAAATCCTGAGTTTTTTTTAATAAGATCTTTTTGGAAAAATCTTCTGGTATTATGAGGATTCTATTAAAGGTTTCTGGTTTTTTTTTGAATGTTTTAATTAGTATACCAGGATCTTTTAATTGTTCAATAAAATAAGTGCCCCATTTGCCTTTATCTTTATTTATAATTAATAGTTCTGTTTTGGAATCAGTATCTTTGTAAAAACTACCAAACATAATTATGAAGGCAAAAGGAAATATGAGAGTCCAGAAAAGGAATAACTTATCTTTTAATACAATTTTTAAATCTATTACAGCAATGTTCTTTATTTGTCTCATGAAGTTATCCTCTTTTTTAGCAGTCTTAAAGAAAGAGCAAATAGGATCAATCCTGAAATAATAAGCACAATGAAATGAATTGCAGGGAATTCTCCTTTATTGATGTTTTCAATCCCTTTTATAAACCAGAAGTTTATACTAATTAATGACACAGTATGTATGCCTTTTGGTAGCATGTTGTATGGGATCATACTACCGCCAACTGCAGCAAATATAAGGATAACAGGACTTGCAATAGCTCCTGCCTGATTTTTATTTTTGAAAAATGAATTCAGCATTGCAAAAAATGCTGAAATCCAGAAGGAAACCACAATTATAAATAGAAGTAAATATAGAAAATTTCCCCATATGATACCAAATATAGTCATGCCTATAAGAATGATTATTAAAAGAACGAGTATACCCATAATAGAACCGCTGGCTATCTTGGATATGATGTATTGGGATGAGCTTGTTGGAGAGAACATTATCCTTAAAAGTGTTCCATTATCCTTTTCAGTTAAAATATCTCTGAGAAAGATTTCAATAATAAAAAGAACAAACATAATAGATATAGCAGGTAGCATAGCAGAAAATATGTCTGTAGCTGATACTTTTCCCCCCTTTTGTTCTATCTCTTGTTTTAAATTAATTAAAGGAGGTGATATATAATTTTTCAGTTTAATTATTTTTATTTTAGTTTTCTCAAAAATGGATGACATGCTTGTAAATGAAATTTTTTCTATAGATGTGTTAAAAAGGTTTTTTACAATACTTAATTCGTCTGAAAAGACCTGTACAAAACCTGAAATTATTATTGAGAAAGTATTCATGAATTCCTCAACTATTTGAGGTAAAAACTGCTCTGAAGGATTTTTTATAAGTATCAGATTTGTTTTTTTTGCATTTAAAATATTTTCAGTAAAATTTTTTGGTATGATAAGTAGAGCTGAAGCTTTTCCTTTTGATATCATCTTTTTACTTTGTTCCTCATTAACAATGGTTATTTGGAACATCTCTTTCATTTTAGGAGCATCAAAAGATTGGATCAAAAATTTTGATGCTATATTTTTATCAATATCATTAATCAGGATCTTTATTTTTGGCAGGGTTTTATCTTTGGAAGAAAAGACTGATCCGAATATTGCTGTCATTATTATGGGAATTAAAAGCATAATAATTATAGCAAAAGGTGACTTTATACGTCTTTTAATATCTTTCTTTATAAGTGATGCAATTATTTTCAATCGCGTAAACTCCTTCCAGTTAACTTAAGGAATACTGTTTCAAGATTTGGAGATTTGATCTTTAGATCAGTTACTAAAATATTATTGTTAAACAAAGTATCAAGTAATGATGGTATTTTATCAGTATGTTTAAATGCCAGGGATATAAAGTTATCTTCTACAGACAGAATTTCGTATGTTGCTTTTTCTTTGAGTATTTTGGTTATACTGTTTGCAGGGAATTCTCCTTTTATATCAACAATCTCTTTTTCTCCAACGATTTGTATCAATTCTTCTAATGTACCATGTGATAGTATGTGTCCTTTATCCATGATCCCTATATTTGAGCAGATTTTTTCAGCTTCTATTAATTGGTGTGTTGTGAAAATGACTGAAGTGCCGTTCTTTCCAACCTCTTT
Organism: Candidatus Aminicenantota bacterium; assembly: GCA_030620255.1. Classification (GTDB taxonomy): domain Bacteria; phylum Acidobacteriota; class Aminicenantia; order UBA2199; family UBA2199; genus JAUWNT01. The sequence goes on from JAUXFB010000216.1 coordinate 2,966, forward strand.
TATTATTTCCAGTATTTTTACAGTAGCCTGAACATCAATACCTACAGTAGGTTCGTCAAGTAAAAGCAGTTCCGGTTTATGTATCAAGCCAATTGCAATGTTTAACCTGCGTTTCATTCCTCCTGAAAAGTTCTTTATAGGTTCTTTTGCTCTTGATGTAAGACCAACTATTTTAAGAAGTTCTATAGCCCTGTTTTTTAATTTCTTTTTTGAGAGACCATAAAGCCCGCCCCAGAATATGAGGTTATCCATTGCACTTAACTCTTCATAAAAAGCCATATCTTGAGGAACAATTCCAATAAGATTTTTTAATTTTCTGTTTGAAAATAGGTCTTGCTTTTTGAAATAAACAGTTCCGCTGAAATCTTTGAGAGTTCCTGAGAGTATGGAAATCAGAGTTGTTTTACCTGCTCCATTTGGTCCTAACAATCCAAAAATTTCACCCTTTTTTAAAGATAAACTGAAGTTATCTAAAGCTTTAATATTATTAAAAGAGAATAACAAAGATTACCCCAGAACATTAAATGAGTTTTTAGAAAGGAGTGTAGAAAAATTTAAAGATAGACCTGCCTTATCTAAAGCCTTTGGAACACCGATAACGTATAAGGAATTTTTTGAAAAGGTTTTAAAGGTTGCTGATTTACTTGTTAATATAGGAATAAATAAGGGAGATAGAGTAGCAATACTTGGAGAAAACTCTCCTAATTGGGGGATAAGCTATTTTGCAATTGTAAGAACAGGAGCAATTGCTGTACCTATGTTACCTGACCTTCCAGAGGCAGATATCAGACATGTTTTACTGGATTCAGAAGCAAAACTCTTATTTACAACTCAAAAGCA
>JAUXFB010000109.1 GCA_030620255.1 Candidatus Aminicenantota bacterium
ACAGGTTACAGGTATATTAATATAAAAACAGCAACAAATGATCTATATATTGGTTTTATGCCTAAAAAAGAGGAGCTAAAAATAAAAGAAAAAAGATCTTTTAAATTCAACTATGACCTCTATCTTTATAATTTTAAAACTGAGAAACTAAAAGAAATAGCAAAAGGTATAAATGGATACACCCTATCACATGACGGTAAAAAAATTCTGCTCTTCAAAAATAAAGGATTTCAGATCATTGATGCTGGGAAAAAAGCAGGAAAAGATGGAAAAATATCACTTTCTAAACTCTCTATGAAATTAGATCGAAAAGCAGAATGGTTGCAGATATTTGATGAAAGCTGGAGAATGGTAAGAGACCGGTTCTATGATGAAAATCTACATGGTGTCATATGGAAGAAAATGAAGACAAAATACAAAAAAATGATAAAAAATTGCCAGACTCGACACGATGTAAATCGGGTATTAATCCAATTAGTAGGAGAACTTAATGCGTCACATCAAGGAGCTAGAGGAGGAGATTTTCTTGAGAAACCAAAAAAAGTGCAAATTGGTTCTATAGGGGCAATTTTAGTTCCAGATAAATCCGGTTTTTATAAATTTGAAAAAGTCTATAAGGGAAATAGTCTGTACAGCATGTACAATGCACCTTTAGACAAACCATATATTAAAGTAAAAAAAGGCGATTACCTAATTACAATAAACAATAATAAAGTTAATACAAAAAAAGATTACAGAACCCTTCTTATAAATACGATTGATAAAACTACCTTTTTAAAAGTGAACAACAAACCTTCGGAAGAGGGAGCATGGGAAATAAAAACAAAACCTATATCATCAGAAAGGAACCTGCGTTATCTTGATTGGATTGAACATAATAGAGAACTTGTTAATAAAAAATCTGAAGGAAAACTGGGATATATTCATCTAAATGTCATGAGTTCCGGTCAACTTTCAAAATTTTATAACTATATACAGGCATATTTTGACAAACAAGGTTTAATACTTGATGTCAGATTCAATGGAGGAGGAGGGATTGACCCGCAACTGATAGATTTCCTTGAAAGAAAACAATATCAGGTTATAAGATTAAGAGACAGTGTTGATATCCCAAGACCTACTGATATTTTTAGAGGAAAAGTTGTTGTTTTATGTAATGAACATTCCTACTCTGATGCTGAAGTTTTCCCAAATGCATTTAAAGTAAGAGGCCTTGGAAAGGTGATTGGGGTCCAGACTCTTGGTTTTGTTATTGCAGTTAATTCATACAACTTAATTGATGGGGGTGTAATCAGAAGGACCTTTATTGGAATATGGGACATTTTTGGCAATCAGTTAGAAACACGTGGAGCTATTCCGGACATCATTGTTGAAAATGATCCAAATGATCTTGCAAAAGGTATTGATGCTCAGCTAAATAGAGCTATTGTATATCTAAAAGAAGAACTCGCTAAAGAACCAGTTCACAAAAAGATAAAAACCTTAATCAGACCAAGATAAGAATGCACTACAATTAAAAAATACTGGACAAAAAACACATTTCGCCCATCAAATGTAAACTTCTCCAATTAGCAATAAACTGATTTAGAAATTAAGAGTTACAATCTGTATGTTGAGTAAACATAATATGTATATTAATTTTTTATTTCAATTCCTCCAAAAGTTGCTGTTGCATAAATAATCAGACGTTTTCCCTCTGAACAATGCTCATTCCTGCATTTAGATTCAACACCTCCTAAAATAGCTGTAGAATGAATTTCAACGGGCCAGGATTCTGGAATAAATATATCCACACCCCCAAAAGTTGCAGAAATATTAATTGTTGCTCCATTTTCATTTAATTCAGATTCCCTCAAATCAATTTCAGCTCCCCCAAACATAGCAGATATATTGCCACCTTTAAAAGATTTGCTGATTATTTTTTTCTCATAACCAGCAAAAATTGCTGTACCATCGATTTCATCTTTATTGGAAATTTTTGCTTTTTTCCAATATTTAAATTCATGCCTTCTGAAAAGAAGAGAAAACCCAATAACAATCAAAATAACAGGCCAGAATTTCCAAATCTCATTCCATTCAAGAATATCATAATTTGAGAGAAGGAAAATAACCCCAATAATAATTAGTATCCACCCACCAGCATTAAATACATTCTGATGATTTATAAGATTGAAAAGACCAATAACAATGAGAATAAGAGGCCACCATACATTAAAACTAAAATCCACAGCGTCTAAATTATCCAATATCCACAAAGTTCCTATTGCAATAAGAATGAATCCAAAAAAACCTGCCCCATGAAAACTTCTTTTATGCCTTGCCATAAATACCTCCTTTTATCTCCTTTTATTTAATAGCACAAAATTTTATCATTTTTATAAAAAAAAAACAAAAAAAACTACACTTTTAAAATCTAATGTTTCTTTAAAATATTAATAACTGAATAAACAATCAATCCTAAAGAAAGCACCTGAATTATATTAATTAATTGACCAAAAACCATAAGGCTTGCAAATACAGGATAAATAATATTAACTGAGTATTGTGTAGGTCCAACAACTATCATATCACCCGTTTTAAGAGCAAATTGCAAAGCAATAAACGAAAGAAGAGCAAACGTAATATAAAGATATAGATATTCCGAACTAAAATATAAAGAGACTTTATAACCAAAATTTAACATAAGCAACCTTAAAAATACTACCATTAAACCAGCTGCCATACCGGAAACCGAAGCAAATATCACTGCTTTAATTCGAAATGATAGTTTTTTATAAAAACCAGTAAAAAAAAGGATAATAGGAATCATACCTAAAAATATAATTCCTAAAAGGTTTATGCTTTTCTCAAAAGAACTCGATTTCTCAAAAAAATTAAGCAAAAATATCCCGGCTACAATTAAAACAGAGAATATATAATCAGTTCTAAAGATCTTCTCTTTTAGTAGAAAATAAGAAAAGAAAACCAGAACAATAATCCCCCAACCTGCAAAAGCTGAAACAACATGCGGTGTTAATGTTTTTAAAGCAATTGCACTTGGCACACCATATATATTCATAACAAAGAAACCAGCTAACCACAGGAATAAATTTGAATAAAATTTTCTATTCTTCTTGCCTTTCCATCCAATCCATTCAATACCTTTCTTCATAAGTACAAAACCAATAGAAAGTAAAGAATATGCAGTTAAACACATAAAAAACGAAAAAAAATAGATCATAAATTAAACCTTTTTTTTTATTATACTGAAATCCTATAATTAAATCTATATAGATTTTTTAAAACTAAAAAGCACAAAAACAGATATTTAACATTTACTCTTTTTCTTGCAATAGATCTTATATTTTAATAGAATTTAACTGTGAAAAAATTAATCCCTCTTCTATTATTTATAATAATACTTTCCTGTAAAACAACTCATATACAAGATGACAATAAGAGTGAGCCAAATAACCCTTCATACCCAAGGTTTGCCATGTGGTGGCCAAATTCATGGGATCAAGATGTATCCGATCTTTCCAGGTATGATTATATAGGATGGGGAAACTGGGAAAATGAAGATACTCTCAAGGCTATAAAAGAAATAAACTCCAATCAACTCCATTTTACCGCAATTAGTATAACTGAAACATGCTGGTCTGACTGGAAAGATGAAAAAGAACTTATGAATCAAATCCCAGATGTTTGGTTTCTCACACAGGTCGGTTCTTATCTCTCAACTCCTATAACAAAAAATCAGACAATTATAAAAGTCAATCAAACGCAGGACAATAATTCTAACCCTTTATTTGAAGCTGGAGATATTCTTGCTTTAGGATTTGAATCAATGAAACTAATATCAGTAAAACATAAGAGCAAAACCCTTATAGTTGAACGTGGATTTATAAGAGGTGCTGAGCACCATAATTCTGGAGATAGAATTGCAGCACATATAAGTTTCTGGCCAGAAACCTGGGTTATGAATCTCAGCACTTTGTGTCCTAAATATGATACAGATTATGGATCAGAAACCTGGGTTGACTGGGCTCTTAGACATTACATACAAGCCCTTTGGCCTTTTCGTAGGGATGGGTTTATTATTGACAGGGTAGAAAAATCCCAGAGTTGGCTTGTAAGCGAAGGAGAATATGGGAGAAATATTGATCCGGATTGTTCAAATACCTTCATAACCGACAATTACAAGGTATTTGATTCTGCATGGTATTTAGGTATAAGGGCTTTTCTACCAAAAATTAGAGAAATGCTAAATGGGAAACCTTTATTTGGTAATACATTTGGTGCTTATAATGATCTATTAAATGGTTCTATTTGGGAAAGTTGCCCCGGAAATTGGAGCGATTCTATTCCAGAAGTATTTAATGACTGGGCTGAAAGAATCCTTGGACGCAATGGGTATATAGAAGTATCAAAAAAGGGATATTTTCCAAACTTCAGTTTTGTAGAAACCTATGAATTAGAGGAATATCTAAATGATCCGGAAAAAAACAACCCATTAAATGATCCTGATTTTAAACCAAATTACCAACGTATGAGATTTGGCTTAACAACTGCATTGCTGGGCAATGGGTATTTTTCTTATGAAATAAACACAAACGGGCATGGTTCTTTGGGATTAATGTGGTTTGATGAATATGACAATGCAGGAAAAGGGAAAGGATATCTAGGATATCCTGAAGATAATGCATATGTAATCTTAGATCTTAATAAGGATGGGAAAATATTCAGGAGAGATTTTGATAATGGAATTGTGATATGTAACCCATCAGAAAAAAAGGTCTATATAGATTTAGGAGATATATTTAAACTCATTGAAGGCACACAAGTTCCAGATATAAATAACGGAGAGAGAGTTTCAAAAATTACAATTCAACCAAGGGATGGTAGAATTTTGTTAAAAATCAATTGATAAATCAAAAAACTTATCATATTTAACAAAGGAAAAAAGGGAAGGAAATAATTATAGATGAAGAGAATATAAAAAGAGAGTTAAAAGTTATTTTTTTGAAATGTTTCCTGAATCATATAATGTTTCAAAATCACTTGATGCGCGGGATAGACGATAATAATAAAGTGGCGATGTATTATGATTGATATCTATGCCAGTATCAACTCCCATATCCCTATCCAGAACATTTGATAGTTCAGCACATGCCCAGGAACATTTTGATTTACTCTTTAAAAATCTTCTCACTGGCCAATAAAGAATAATAACAATAATCATAAGAAGTGTAATAAAAAAAGCATTAATAATTAGTGTCCATATAAAAGCAAATACTAAAAACACTAAAAATATTCTTAGAGCAACAAGAAAATAGAAATAATAATCATATGGAGCATTAATATATTTTTCACATACTTCAGGGAATTTTTCTTTCATCCCAGGTTCTAAAAATTTTTTATGGAAAACAATCTTTACTCTTTTTACCTTCTTTAGTTCTTTAATCCTATGCACCAGCTTTACTCCATTCCACTCTGCAGATATATCCCTATTCTTATCATATGCCATTTGAATATGTGTTGGTGAATTCTTAACCCCAAGCCAGAAATATTGCAGCCAGGTTATAATAAAACTTACAAAAGTACCTGCTCCCCATATAATAAGATGAGCTCCTACTGGTGCTTCCAATCTCTTCAAATCACC
>JAUXFB010000258.1 GCA_030620255.1 Candidatus Aminicenantota bacterium
AAAAATATCACTGGTAAAAGAGTTTTTATGTAAATTAGCAGTTTTTACAGAAAAAACAACAAATTTACCATTAGGAGATATGGAAAATGATTTGAGCCTGCCAGTTTCAAACATATCTTTAAATTGAATATTGTGTTTGTTCGGATATATACTTAAAGATAACATAAAAATTAATAAAAGGATAAAAAACTTTTTCATTATTACCTCCAGAAATTTTCTATTGTATTTGACTAAAAATTAAATAAATCTATTTACAGCAATAATATAAAGGAGGCAAAAAACCACCTCCTTTATTCAAAACCTACTTAAAAGAATTGATATTATTCTATTCTGGTATTTCTTTAGTTTCTTCTTCTGTTACTTCTTCTGTTTCTACAGCCTTTTCTTCTTCACCCTGTTCTGCTTTTTCAAACTCTTCAGCACTCTGTATTTTTATAATTACAAAACGGCTCTTTAAAATGTCTGCATCTTCATTAATTTTCAAATTATATTTTTTTAATACAAACACATAATCTTTTTCAGCTCCATTTTTCAATGTAACTTTAACATCAGTTTTAGAGGTTTGAGTTTCTCCTTTATATATTTCTGGATTCTTCACAAGTCCGGAAGAAAGTTTAATCAAATTCTTTTCACTCTCAATTTCATTCTTCAAAGCATTAATTTTAAATTGTAAATCTCTGACTTTCTGTTCTTCTTCTTTTACAATAACTCCCATATCTTCTACTTTCTTTTTCAATTCTCTCCTTTTACTTGCCCTTCTTGTTTCATCTAACTCATCTTCCAGATCTTCAAGTTCATATTTTTTATCAAGCGCTGATTTAACCAGATTTTGTCTCTCTTTTTTAAAATTCTCTAATTTTGATAGAAGTAAAGGCAATTGATATTCTTGGGCAACTGGTTCTGAAACTAAAACAATTTTATAAGACTCATACTGAATATATACTGGTTCAAGTGCCATTGCACTCATTGTATTAATATCACCTTTTTCGCCATGAAGCATTGCCTGGAAATACTTCGAAATTGTAACCTCTTCCTGTTTTTTACAAGATGTCATTACCAAAATTAAGCTGATTAATGCAATTACTAATAAAAATTTTTTCATATTTATCCTCCTTATAAATTTAATATTATATCATTCATTTTTTTTGTCAAATTAAATATATTTTTTTCACATCCCATATTTGAGATAACCTGAACTCCAGAAGTTAAACTACTCTTTGCTAAATTAATAATTCTTTCAATATCAATAACCATACACTTGAATTATAAAAAATCTAAAAGTTAAAATCAAGGTAAACCTAACTTTTTTAAAGCTTTTTATAGAGAAAAAATAATAAGTTCTATTCTGATTTGAAACTTTTTATTTAAGTTTCAAATATCTAAAAAATTCTATAAAAATAAAAAAAGAAATTGCAATTAAAACACCAATAATATTTTTAAACAATCCTGTAAAATATAGAGTCAAAATAACCATTATAGATATAAATAACCTTAAAATAGTCCTATAAATCTCTCCCTTAGAAATCTTTTGACCTTCTTTTTTACTTATATTGATTCCATCACTTAATAGTAATTCTTCAAGTTGCTTTAAATGGCTGTTTTTATTCTTCACATCTGGCATGGGCTTTGATTCATTTGAAGCTTGTTTTTCCTTCACTTCAACCTCTCGGTAAAAATGATATTATATATTACATTTTATTTCAATAAGGTACAAAAAATTATTAGAAAAATATATAAATTCATAATTCAAGAACAAACCTCATCACGCAGAAGCCGATGCCCAGAGTCGAACTGGGGACCTTTTGATTACGAATCAAATGCTCTACCAACTGAGCTACATCGGCTTATAATCTAACATTTATTATAACAATTTAGATATTTTTGTCAAAAATTCCCATTAAAACAGAGTGTTTTTTTTTCGCTTTTCACACAATCAGTTTTTAAGTATTTGTATAGATTCTTCAGGAGGAATGGGATTTATATAACAATTAGTAGCAAGTTCAAAACCTCCAGTACCTGAAACTATGGGAATTAATTCCAGATACCAATGAAAATAAGGCTCGCAATTCTTTATAAAAGATGAATTATGTAAAAGAATGTTGTATGCAGGATGATCAAGAGTTTTATTTATCTTTTTCATTGTTTGTTTCAAAAGTTCAGCAAGATTTTTAAAATTTTTATCAGGAGTACTTTCATAACTTGAAGTATGCTTGATTGGACAGATAATTAATTCAAAAGGAAATTTAGGAGCATAGGAAGCAAAAACAATAAAGTCCCTATTTTCAAATAAAACTCTTTTATTATAACTCCTTTCATAATCTAAAATATCACATAAAAGACACCTGTCATGCAACTTAAAATAGTTTTCTGTATTGCTCAACCTATTCATCACCTTAGATGGAATAACAGGCAAAGCAATTATCTGAGAATGAGGATGATGAATGCTTGAGCCTGCCTTTATACCATGATTTTTAAAGATCTGTATATATTTGAATCTTTTATCTCTCTTTAAATCCAGGATTCTCCTTTTATAAGAAATAAAAATCTGTTTGATGTGCTCAACTTCCATTTCACCAACTCCAATATCATGAGAATCTGATTCAATAATCACCTCATGCGCACCAACACCATCCATTTTATTATAAATTTGACCCTCAATCTTATTTAATTCTTCTTCAGCACTTAATGCAGGATACTTATTTGGAACAACCCTTAATTTCCACCCCGTTTTGTTTGCTTCAGAATTATCTTTTCTTACAGCATATATCTCTGGAGGAGTCATATGTTCATTTCTCTCACAAAAAGGGCATATATCTGGTTTTAAATTATATTTCCTTGACAAATCTAAATATTGAGGCCTTTTTTTCCTTTCAGGTGATATCATAACCCAGATACCAGTTAATGGATCTTGCCTCAATTCTGGCATTTTTTATTCCTCAAAGGCATTTTCAATATGATTTATTTCAAATTTCTTGTTTTTATATAGAACTGAAATAATATCAAACCTTTTAAAAAAATTCTTAAAAGATTTCTTTGCTGAACAAATCTTTGCACCCCTTATGATTTTTTGTCTTTTTCTAAAATCAACAAATTCTTCAGGGAACCCAAAATCATTACTTGTACGGGTCTTTACTTCAATAAAACATAAGAAGTTATCTTTTTTTGCAATTATGTCTATTTCAACCCCGCTTATTCTTAAATTACTCGTCAGTATTTCATATCCTTTATCTATTAGAAATTTTGAGGCCTCTTCTTCACC
>JAUXFB010000297.1 GCA_030620255.1 Candidatus Aminicenantota bacterium
CCTGATCCTGCTTCATCAAAGAATATTAAGATTAAGGTATTTACAACAGTTGCAGATCAGATTCAGGAAGATGCAATAAGAGAAAATTCATATGTGAAGCCATTAGGAGTTCACAGGATGCCTAGTGATTATAATGGACCTGGAAGGTTTCAGCATAAGCGTGCTGATAAACGCCATAGAAGATAATAAAAGTTTTTTTGGTTTATAATTCTTTTTTCTATTTTCTTTAATTAATTTTTTTAGCTTATTATTCTATTTATCTATTTTTTTTTCGAAAGCTTTATTAAGCTAATAAATAATAATGTTTTTTTATTAGGTGAGGTGAAAATGAAGTATGGAAATCAACATTAGGTATTTGTATTGATTCCGGAACAAACTGCGCAGAAGATGGATAATTTATAACTTGACTTTAAAAATATCCAGGACATAATAAAACTATGATTAAGAGATGGCTTGATTGTAAGGGGACAAAAAATATATTGATAAACTGATCAACTATTAGCTTCTATGTTTAAAGGAATTTAGTTTAAATAGAGAGAAAAGAAATGCGCTTACATTATTGACAAAGTTTATTGTTTAGAATAATATGCAATGTATGAAAGGTTATAAAGGAAATAAAAAGGTTGCTTTATTATTCTCCGGAGGTCCTGCACCTTCATCTAATGCTGTCATCTCATCCGTTGCTTTGAATTTTATAAATGAAAAGGTCCCTATAATTGGATTTTTTTATGGCTTTGAGTTTCTTGAAAATTATGATATTAATAACAGATATTCACTTTTAGAAAATATACATTATGAGGTCCTGGATTTTAATATTTCAAGGATAAGAAATAGAAGAGGTGTTTATTTAAAAACCTCAAGATCTAACCCTGGAAAAAAGATAAGCAAAAAAGAGGATTTAAAAGACCCTGAAAAGAATAAAAAGTTAAAAAATATTTTAGCAGGATTTAATAGTATTGGAATAGGTTATTTGATAACAATTGGCGGAGATGACACCTTAAAAACAGCAAATTATTTAAGCTTAATGGGTTTACCTGTTATTCATATTCCAAAAACAATAGATAACGATTATTTTGGTATTCCATGGACATTTGGGTACTGGAGTGCAGTTCAATCGAGCAAAGAAGTCCTTCTTAATTTAAAAGCTGATGCTCAAAGTACGAATTCTTTTTTTATTGCAGAGTTAATGGGAAGAAAAGCAGGGTGGATAACTTATGCTTCAGGTATTGCTGGTGAATCAGTTATGATGATATCTTCAGAAGATATAACAGATCCTGAAATTGATATTGTAAAATTGGCAAATGAAGTGGTGGATATGATTCTTTTGAGAGAAAAAAACAATAAATATTATGGTGTTGTTGCTGTAGCAGAGGGTTTGGCTGATAAATTGCCAGAAAAATCCAAACCTACTCAAAAAGACAAACATGGAAATATAATTTACGGAAGTATTGGAGTTGGTGGAATTTTGAGAGATAAGACAATAGAAGTTTATAAAAAAAGAACTGGAAGAAGTAAAAAAATAACCTATAAACAGATAGGATATGAAACCAGGAATGCATTACCTATTAGTTTTGATGTTGTTTTAGGAAGTATGCTTGGGTATGGGGCTTTTAAATTATATAAACAGGAAAATTTTAATTCTATGGTTTCAGTTTCTGACAATTTTTCAATAATAGAGGTTCCATTTTCAAAATTGATAGATAATAAAACATTGTTAACTAAGTTGAGAAAAGTTCCAAAAGGTAGTGATTTTTATGAATTAAAAGAGGCTCTGTCATTTAAACTTATAGATTAGATTTTTATAAAATTAAAAATTGATACCAAGTCCAAGTCCTGATTTAAAACCTCCGGGTGTTATTAATATATTGTTCATATCGTTTATTTCATTAAATGCACATAAATATCCAATAGAAGCTTTTGCAAAAAAGCTCTTTGATATATGATAAATTATATCTAAGTCGATTCTGAATCCAGATCCAGAATCTGTTGCTTTATTATTTTGGATTTTACCATTATATAGAGTGTAAAAAAAACCAAATCCTCCTTTGTAAGAGAATTTATCAGATGTTTTCCAATTGTAGCCGCCACCAAAAGAGAAAATAGAGTGTTTTGATTTACTATGAATAGAAATTTTTTTTGTTTCTGTTTCATTTTTATAAAAACCAAATGCTGAATATATAAAAAAATTTTTGTAAATTAGATATTCTATTTTTAACTCAGGGAAGAATACACCATTTCCATAAATTTGTCTGAAATCTTTGTCAAAAGAGAGTAATATATTATCGACTAATGATATTGTAAATTTATCTTTTGGAAATGTGGGGATTGATACAAGTAGACTTATTATTAATAAAAATATCTTCTTTTTCATTTTTTTTCTCTTCCCATATTTATAGTATAGTAATTTAAGGATATTTTCAATTTTTTAATAAAATAAGATTTTTTAAAATTAACTGAAAAAGTTCAGATACATATTGAACTCAGATCCCAATTTATAAGAGGAATGAGGGGGACAGGTGATTTATTTTCCAGTACAATATTGCTGCCTGCTTAAAATGAAAAGATTATTTGACTGACTATTCTGGTTTCCATTTCCTTGTGTGTGAATTCTTTAATGGTTCCCCACCTTTTAATACCTTCTATCGAAAACCGCAGTTTTGCCGGAATTTTTAAAAAAAAATAACTTAAGCCGATCTGATATAAAAATCGGGAATCTTTTATAGTACAATCATCTTCTAAATCATACTGAAACCGATCCAGTCCTTCTAAAGAATCAAAATAG
>JAUXFB010000229.1 GCA_030620255.1 Candidatus Aminicenantota bacterium
CAACTCACAAAATCTCAACAGGGTTTGGAAATCTATACATAACCATTTCATATTTTAATGGAAAACCTTTTGAAGTATTTACTTCAATTGGTAAAAGCGGATACTCAACTATGGCTGATGCTGAAGCAATCGGCAGATTAACATCACTTGCCTTGAGAAGTGGAATCTCAGCAGATCAGGTAGTTAGCCAGCTAAAAGGCATAGGCGGCTCAGAGCAAACCTTTCATAATGGCTCCCTTGTACAGTCAATACCAGATGCAATTGCACAGGTTCTTGAAAGACAGATTGGAAAAGTTAATGTAAAAAAACAAGATTTAAATACAATTACATGCCCTATTTGTGGAGCAATATTGCCTGATGAAAAATGTCCTGTATGCCCAAATTGTGCATGGACAAAATGTACTGGCACATAAAACTATTTTTTTACAGCTTAATTTTCTGCTTATTTATTGTTTGTTCTCTTTGAGTTCCTACTGAAATGTATTCAACTGGAATTTTTATGTAATTTTCAATAAATTTAATATAATCTTTTGTTCTTCCTGGAAGCTCATTAAAAGATTTTACATCACATATACTTTTTTTCCATCCAGGAAAAGACTTAAATACTGGCTTAACTTTACTTAAATAATCAATGCTTGGATCAAAAATTTGATTTTGTTCTCCATTTATTTCATAATCTGTAACAACCTTTATTTCATCAAATTCATCAAATATATCCAGCTTTGTTACAAAAACAGAATCTATTCCATTTATCATTACTGAATACTTTAATGCAACAAGATCAAGCCATCCCACTCTTCTTGGTCTTCCAGTTGTAGAACCAAATTCATTACCTTTTTCTCGTAAAAAATCAGATTCTTCTTCAAATAACTCAGTTGGGAAAGGTCCTTCTCCCACCCTAGTGGTATATGCCTTAGATATCCCTATAACTTTTCCCACAGCTTTATGTGGCAAGCCTGTACCAGTGAAAACACCACCTATGCATGTATTAGAAGAGGTCACATAAGGATATGTACCTTGATTAACATCAAGTAAAACACCCTGTGCACCTTCAAATAAAATACTTTTACCCTCCATGTATAGTTTATTCAAAAGATAAGTTGTGTTTTTTGAATATTTTTTTAAAAAACTCCCTGATTCTAAATATTCATCAATATAACTATCTATACTAACTTCTTCCCCATCATATGATGTTATAAGTTTACTATAGTAATCATTTAAAGGTTTTACCCTCTTGTAAAACCTATCCTTATCAATCAAATCTCTTATAAATACAGCTCTCCTTCCTACCAAATCTTCATACGCAGGCCCGATTCCTCTCTTTGTTGTACCTATCTTTAAATATCTGGAATTCTCAAAAATAATATCAAGCTTCTGATGAAAAGGAAGTATAACAGGAGCATTCACACTAACAACAAGTTTCTCAGTTGAGATACCCATTAAAGAAATATTCCTTATCTCTTTAACTAACTGAATCGGGTTTACAACAACCCCATGCCCTATTACTGACATAGTGCCTTTAGAAAATATACCAGAAGGCAACAAATGCAAAATTACTTTTTTACCTTTATAATAAATTGTATGACCTGCATTATGCCCACCTTGATACCTTACAACTACATTAAATTTTCCAGCAAGAAAATCAATTGCTTTACCCTTGCCTTCATCACCCCATTGAAGCCCTAATACAAGTAAATTCATATTTTCTCCTAAGAAACAATTATACAAAAAATTATTTGATATAGTTGTAAATCTAATAAGCAAAAATTAGTTTAATTCTCCAACAATCTTTTCAACTTCTTCAAGAATCTCACAGGATTCAACTAATTCTTTCATCTTTGTATGATCAGGGTATAAAGGTCTATCAACATCAAGAAAATCAACATATTTACGAATTACTTCCTTAGCTTTTGTAACACCTTTACCAAAACTATAATCACGTAAATCTAAAGCCTGTGCAGCAGCCATAAATTCTATACCTAAAACCCCATAAGCATTATCCATTATCTGAAAATTCTTTATTGCTGTATTCATACCCATTGACACAAAATCTTCCTGATCAGCTGCAGCAGGAATCGAATGTATTGATGCAGGGGTTGAAAGTATTCTTTGTTCAACTATCTGCATACCTGCAGTATATTGGCTCAACATTAAACCAGAGAACATACCAGCCCCTTTAGTTAGAAATGGTGGCAATCCAACACTTAATGCAGGATTATTAAGCCTGTTCATTCTTCTTTCAGACATCACACTTATCATTGTTATTGCTGCCCCCATCATATCCATTGGTAAAGATACTGGAGTTCCCTGAAAATTTGCCCCTGTAAGCTGAAGATTTTTATCAGGAAAGAATACTGGATTATCGCCAACACCATTTAATTCTATTTCAACTTGAGAGCGCGCAAAAACTAAGGCATCATGAGCAGCTCCTATAACTTGAGGAGTTGAACGCATTGAGTAAGCATCTTGAACCTTTTGTTTTATTTTTCCTTCAACTAAATCTCCTCCTTCAACCAATTTTATGATTGATCTGGCAGTTCTCATTGCCCCTTTAAAACCGCGAATTTCATGTAACAGAGGGCTATAGGGTTTCATATTTGCTTTTAATGCCTCAAGAGACATTGATGCTGCAATTTCAGCCTGCTTTAACCAGTTATTTGCATCATAAAGAAATATTGCGCTCATTGCAGTCAAAAGGTTAGATCCATTTATAGCTGCAAGTCCATCTCTTGCTTTTAGACCGGGTATTGGGATACCTGCTCTATCCATTGCCTCTTTCCCATCTAACAACTCTTCTTTATAATAAGCTTCTCCTTCTCCCATTAACAATAAAGCTATCTGTGACATAGGCGCAAGGTCACCTGAAGCACCAACAGAACCGTTTTGGCAAACATAAGGTGTAACACCTTTGTTAAGCATATGCACAAGAGTGAGAGTGATCTCTTTCCTACAACCAGAATTGCCATGAGCATGAACATTGATTCTTCCTGCCATTGCACCTCTTACATATTCGATAGGAGCAGGATCACCTATTCCTGCAGCATGATTATATATTAAATATTTTTGAAAATCTTTCACCTGATCATCATTGAGAACAACTTCAGAAAATTCTCCAATTCCTGTATTTACTCCATACATTATCTCTTTTGCTTCTATCTTTTTTTCCAGCATTGCTCTACACACATTAATTCTCTCAATTGCATCAGGATGCAGTTCAACTTTTTCATTATATCTTGCTATCTTTACAAGTTTTTCAATTGTTAATTCTGATCCATCTAAAATTATAGCCATAATATTCCTCCTAAAAATAATATGATTCTTTATTAGTCAATATCATAAAAAAACAAACCGAAAAAGTCAAGACAAATCTATTTGCAAATTAACCAACAAGACTCAGGGGAGAGTCATTGCTCATCTTAAAGAAAGGGTTGGATTAAGATGCGGAATATTAAATATTTAAAAACTATCGACAAACAAATAAAATATGGTATAATGCCGTTTCAAAAGTGCTAAGTCACAATCCCGGATAAAAAAAATCTTTATACAGGAAAATGAGTACTTTTATATTAAAGGAATAACTATGAAAAAGATAAAGAATATAGCAATTATTGCC
>JAUXFB010000309.1 GCA_030620255.1 Candidatus Aminicenantota bacterium
ATATATACAACCTATTTTATTAGTTTTTTTTAATTTTTCTTCTTCAATCTTAGTAAATTCGGTATCGGTTAGCAATAAAATCCACTGGGATGTAATTTTTGAAATATATTTTATCATATTATCTCTATTTTCACCCGATATATTGCCAAATGCAGAATCCATAAATAAAAGTAAATCCGTCTTTTCTTGACTTCCTGAAGCTAATTTTGCCAATGCAATTATAAAAGATAATGAAAGAAGTTCATTTTGACCCGAAGATAAATCTAAAAGTATAGAGGTGCCATCCCAGCCTTTTGCCTTAATTTCATAATTTTCATCAATTTCTATTTCATCAATTATATTCTCATCTTCACTAGACATTAATTTTTTTAACATACTTGTAGTTTCTAAAGATAATTTATTTCTCATTTCATTAGAATAAAAATTTACAACTTTTTTGAAATTAGATATTAATGAATCTATGTATTCTAATTTCCTGACATCTTTTTTTAATCCCTCTTCTTTGTCGAGCATGCTTTTTTGCTCTTCTGTGTTCTTAGCAATATTATTTTCAATTTCTTTTAGTTTAATATTAAATTCTATTTTTTTGCTGTTATATTCTGATTCAGATCTTTTAAAAGAGCTTAAGTTTTTTTCTTTTTGTTTAAAGTTTTCTTCATTTTGGCTGTGATCTTTTATTAAGTCATTTATTTTCTCTACTTCCTCTTTGGACGTACTAATTTTATCTTTTAGACTTCTTGTTTTTTTTAATAGTTCAAGCAATTCTTCTTGCATTTCTTTGTTTTTTCCTATAATATTGCCAATTTGATCTTTAAAGACTGTGACAAAATCATATAATTTAGTTCGTTTACAGCGTAATCTTAAATTATTAAGTTTTTTGTATTCTGGTGACCCATTTGAAATTTCTTTGTCGCAGAAACATCTTCTTCTGCCATCTAAAATATCATCCAGTATATCGGGTTTTATCTCTGAAAAATATTTATCCTCATTTGAGTCTTGACCTAAAATATTTTTTGTTTTAATTATACTTTCTTCTAAAATTATATTATATGAATATTGCGATAAAAATTTTTTACAATTTGATTTTAATTCTGATAATGCCGATCGTTTTACTTCTAATATTTCATTCATTTGCTTTCTCTTTTTAAATAACTCTTTTATTTCTTTATTTTCAGAGAGTTGGGTTTCAATTTTTTCTATTTCTTCCGTTAATTTCACAATTTCTTCATTCAATATTTCTATTTCGTTTTTTTGGTTATCTCTTTGGATTTTCAACTTTTTTTCTTTTTCTTGCAAAGCATCCAGTTTTGTATCTGATGTTTGTTTACTAATCCTGACTTTCTGTTTTCCTCTAAGCTTTTCTAACAGTTCAACTGATTTATTAATTTTGTCTATCTGTAAAAGTCCCATTATACCTTCTTTTACTTTTCTTCTTCTGTCTTCATCAGGTGTTGACAATTTTTTAATCTGTTCGCCGTCAAAAAAGAAAAAATCTTTAATGTTTTTATCAATAATATTTTTTAGAACTTTCTGTATTTCAATATCGCTGGTAATCTTGTCAGGATAAGTATTTCCAGACTCATCGGTAATAATCATTTCTATATCTGAAACTTCCTCTTCTTCAGTAGTATCCTTATCATACTTTATTGCTGTTTGTGTTCTTTTCATTTCATATACATTACTATTATGTTCAAATATCAGTTTAACCTCGGCCTTAATTGGAGTACCCATATTCTCATCTAACAAATTTAAATTTACTAAATGTATTTTTTCACCTTTTTTTCTGCTCTTAAAATCTGATTTATCCTGAGCTAAATATTTTATACCATACAAACAGAACAATACCGCCCTTAATATACCGGTTTTCCCTTCACCATTAATGCCTAAAATTATTGATATACTGTTTTCTCTTTTATTAAAGAAGTGTATTTTTTGTTTTCCTTGAAATTGTCTAAAATTATTCAATTCTAATTCAATAAGCCTCATCTTTTTCATCCCCCAATACTACCTGTTCAATTTTCCTTTCAACTTTATCAAGAACATTAGTTTCAGATAAATTATCACTATTTAATGATTCAATCATAAAATAAGCAATATCTTTTAACTCTGGAGGAAATTGATCAAGTTTTTCTCGCAAATTAACATTTATTAAATTGTTCATTTTCGTATTTCTCCTCTTTTTCCTTATATATTTCCCAAGGACGTTTATCCATCAGATATTCTAAATTATATTGTTCTAATAAATCTCTAACTTTACTTCTTGCGCTAAATTTATTTATAGCGGCCCTACAAAATTCTGCAAATCTGGGCATCTCTTTAAAAATAATACTTTTATTAATCTCGTTATAATCATCAATAAAATTATTCAATTTGTCAGGCAATACTAAAAAATCATATATCTTCGCAATATGTTTATTGTCTGATTTTCTTAAAATTCTTCCTCTCCTTTGTATAAATTCTTTGGGATTAGATGTGCTAGCTAAAAAATAAGCAGTTTTTGTACTGGGAACATCAACTCCCTCATCCAAACATTTTATCGCTACTAAAACTTGGATTTCTCCTTTATCAAATATTTTTAATAGTTTTATTCTATCTTTATCTTTAACAGTATGAACAAATTCATGAACTTTTATTCCCAAATCAGAAATTGTTTTCGTTACTTCC
>JAUXFB010000272.1 GCA_030620255.1 Candidatus Aminicenantota bacterium
GCCACTTTTTTATTTTTTCTTTATCTAAATAAAAAAATTCATTAACCCCTGTAGTAACTCCTCTTTTAATTTCAGCGACATCTCGAAGTTTTACTAATTTATCTTTCCCTTTTTTTAAGATTGTATAAAATATTTCTGGAGCTCTTAGAAATTTTCCTCCCCATTTATTAGCATTATAAATTTCTATGCCCTTTTTATTTTCATAAAATCCATCTTTGTATAAATCTTTTTGTTTTAATGGGAAAACTCTCCTAATTTCATTGTTATCAAGATTATCTATAAGATTTGTTAGCTCTTCATCAGTAATTTTTATGTCTGTTTTTTTTATATTTGTAAAAATTTTTGAATTTAAAACCATATCAAAATATTTCTTAAAAAGAACAAATTTAACAATATTATCAAGCGCTCTGCTTTTTGAAACCTTTGGAGCTGAAAAAAGTATGATAACTGTATTTATGTCTGCTCCTTTAAAACTTCGTTTTGCACTGTTATCAATTATGTATTGCATCTCAACATTTTCTAACAGATATTCTTGAATAGATTTCCCAAAACCTACATCAAGCCAAGAATTAGAAGTAATAAAAGAGAAAACACCTTTCCTATTCAAAAGTTTTAGTCCAAATAAATAAAAATAAATATAGAGGTCCGCCTTTCCATCAGGTTTATATTTTTCACCGATTTCCATTGTTATTTTATTCTGAAGTTTTGTTTTATATTCTTTCTTTATTACTCTCCAACCATCTTCTGAATAATCATGCTCATTTTCTAAAGATGGAGCAATCTTTTCTTGTCTTACATAAGGTGGATTCCCAATTACAATATCAAAACCTTGTTTATCTAAAAGAAAAATTTCTGCAAAATCTATAAACCAGAAAAAAGGTCTTTTATATGATTTTTCTTTTAAGTGCTGAATTGTTTTGTCAATATCAACAATTTCATTTTTTATTTTCTTTATCTCATTTTCAAACTCTTTTTTATCAAATAAATCTTTCTGGTTTTCCCGAATCACTTCATCAAAAAGGACACCTTCGCTCTTAGGTTTAGTACTCTTTTCTAATATTTCTAATTTATTATTCAGGCCAAGTTTTTTATCTTTTAAGTGTTTTATAAAAAACTTTGTCTCCTCTTTTTCTAAATCTTCTTGATTCACTCCCTTTAACTCATTTCTAAAAAATAATACCTTCCTTTTTTGTAATTCAATTAAATCTCTTTTTGAAGATGTAATGAATTTTGAGTCACTAAAATCCAGGTTTAGATCTTTTCCAAAAAATTCCTGAATAAGACTATCTCCTTGACGAATTTTGAAAGATAGATCAGGTAATAAAGGACGTGATTGCAATTCTTGGGAAGAAAGATCTGTTTCAATGACTAATTGAAGCCAGAGTCTGAGCTCAGCGACTTTTACTGCCCAATGCATAACATCAACTCCATAGAGGTTTTGTTCAATAATTTTCTTTTTTACTGAGTAATCTTTATATGACAAATCAGGATCATATAAAATTATCCGTTTTTGAAATGAGGATAATAAATTCATCATCCCGACTAAAAAACAACCACTACCACAAGCAGGATCAATAATTTTAATATCATCCAATTGATTCTTGATTTCATTTAACTTATATTCTCTGTTTAATTTCTGATCAATCTCTTTGATCTCCTTTTCATTATTTGCAAATACAAATTTGATTAAATCTTCAGAAGAAATATCTTCAATATGATTTTCGAGATATTTTGATATAGATAATTTACACATCAATTCAACTTCAACCCTGTCCGTATAAAAAATCCCAGCTTCACCTTGTTCATCCTTTTCTTCAGATACATTTACTAAACTTTCATAAACTTTACCGACCATTTCAGGGTCTACTGCAACCTCAATTTCCAAAGGAGTATTTTCTGAAATCGTAAAATTATAGCTATTAAAAAAAGGGAAAACTTTCTTTATAAGGATTTCATCAGAAATTGAATACTTTAACATATTATCTAACTTATCATCTTCTTTAAATAATCCTCCATTTAGAAAAGGTGCATTCTGTAATATTTGATTTATATTTTCTGGGAAATACTCTTTTTTAGTAAAATTATTGTTAAATGCTTCAAAGAAAAGTACATTCAACCAGTCAGAAAATAATCTTTCATAATAACCTGATTTTTTATATGTCATTAAAAATGTATTTATAAAATTTTTATCACACGCTAACCATCTTTTTTTCTGAATGAAATAAATAAACATCAAGCGGTTTAAGAACAAATGAGCAAAATCATGAGCATATTTATGAGAATTTTTCCATTGCTCAGGTGGTCTTTGCTTAATAAATATCTCTTTTAAAAAATCAAATATTTCTTTATATTCATCAAAAAATTTCTCAGTTACTTTCTCGACATCAAATGCATTATCCCAGATTTTAAAAATATCTCTATGTTTGAGAGCTTTATCTTCTATATAAATATTTGAAATAACTTCAATATCTGTTCGGTATATATTTTTAGGGTCAATATTTAGAGTCCGTAATTCAAGCTTATCTGTTTTTAAATTATATATAGGAAGAGTTATAGAAACATTTTCTAATTTTTTATTTGCAAAAATCAATAAAGTCCCATTTGGATTTCGCCTTAAAATTAATCTAGTTACATCCCGTTGGAATGATTTCTTTAGTTGTGAATCTTTTACAATAATTAAATAAATAGGAACTTTATTGTTAATTCGTGAAATTGTATAAATTTTTATTATTTTTTCAGATTCTTTTGTATTAGATATAAATCGAGATGCATCCATTGTATATGAAGTATCTAATGTTTCATAATTCAAGAAATCAAAGAGTTTGTAAATAGATTCAATATCTTTTATTGACTCAAGTAAGTTTTTTACTTTTTCTTTTATTTTTAATTCAGAGAGCATATTATTTCCTAACTAATATATTCAAATGTAATTAATTCCATTCTTGATTTATCAAACTCTTCCATTTGATCTACAGGATTTTCACTGATTTCATTTAAAAAATCATTAATCTTTTTAATGATAATTTTCCAGTATGTTTCATATTTATCTTTGTATTCTCTATTAATTTTTCTCAAA
>JAUXFB010000138.1 GCA_030620255.1 Candidatus Aminicenantota bacterium
CAGGTTGTGCAAGCATAATAAACAAGTTGTCAAGAGCCAGACGTGCTCCCTCTTTTTGTTGTTTAAGTTTATTCCAATCAATTCTGTCATTTTGCTCAAAAGGTACAGAATCAACCAAATCTTCAATTTTTTCTAAAAGCACATAAATGTTAGGTAAATTTTGTTCGGACATTTTTTTCTCCTTATTTTTTTTGATCTCATTTTTCCATATAAAAAAAACAAAATCAATAGTATTCAAAATATTTTTTTTATATTTTCTTGACAACAATAGTATGAAAAAATATACTTGTGTTTAAAATCAAAGGAATTATAATATGAACATGAAGTTTGACGCTTTAAAAAATTATGAAAAGACAAAGAAGATTGTAGGGTATTTGCCAAGGAAAAAGACAAAACCTCAGGATTATTATGAAATGGGATTTAAATGCGGGCTTGAAATTCATCAACAGTTAAAAACTGACAAAAAATTATTCTGTCGTTGTCCTGCAGGCTTATATCAAGAGAAGGATGATTATGATGCTGAAATTATCAGACATATGAGACCCACCCTGAGTGAAATGGGTGAGTATGATGGAACTGCATTGATGGAGTTTAAAACAAAAAAGAATATTATTTATCACATAAAGAATGACACAGCCTGTACTTATGAAATTGATGATACCCCCCCATTTATTTTAAACAGGGAGGCTCTTGACATTGTCCTGGAAATTTCATTACTTTTAAATACAAATATTGTGGGTGAATTACATATTACTCGTAAGCAGTATCTTGATGGCAGTATTCCTACGGGTTTTCAGAGGACTGCTCTTGTTGGAATCGAGGGTGATATTCAATTAAAAAAGAAAAAGATACGTATAATTCAGGTAAGTGTAGAGGAGGACTCCTGTAGAGAGGTTTCAGATATTGGTCATGAGAGAGTATATATAACTGATCGACTTGGTATGCCTTTAGTAGAAATGGTAACATACCCTGATATGAAAACCCCTGAAGAAGCAGGAGAAGCTGGCCAGTACCTTCGTTTTTTAACTCGGAGTACAGGAAGAGTTAGAACAGGAATAGGTGCTGCAAGAGAGGATGTTAATGTAAGTATAAATGGGGGAACCAGAGTTGAAATCAAAGGTGTTTCACATATCAAGTGGATACCAGAATTAACTCATAACGAAGCCTTCCGTCAGAAAGCTCTTCTTGAAATAAAAAAAATGTTAAATAAACGTATTACTGATCCTTCAAAATGGAGAATAAGTAGCAGAGATATTTCAGCAGATCTTTTTAAATCAAACAATTTTCCATTTAAAAATTTAGCTGCAAATAAGAATAGAATTGTGTGTGTAAATCTACCTGATTTTCGAGGTGTTCTTTCATTTTTCACACAACCTAACAAGATGTTTGTAAATGAATTGAGTGATCGTGTTAAAGTAATAGCATGCCTTGAAAAACCAAATATGATACACTCTGAGGAATTAGAACCAATTATAAGTGAACATGAGTTGTCTTATGTAAAAAAGGTTCTAAATACAAAAAAAAATGATGCTCAGATGATTATTTGTGGCTCAGATCCAGACATTAAAACTGCTCTTGAAACTATTGAGGAGAGATGCCTGCTTGCCTTTAATGGTGTTCCAAATGAGACCAGAAAGTCATTTAGAGATGGTACCAATATTTTCGAAAGAGTTCTGCCAGGGCCTAATCGTATGTATCCTGATACTGATTCTGCCCCAATCCCTATAGAAGAGAGCCGGATTCAGGAAGCTAGAAAATTGCTTTCATCAAGTATTGCTTCAAAAATTAGTCAGCTTGAGAAGTGGGGAATCCCTTCTGATACTTATACGTATATTTTAAAACTAAATTTGTTTAAATTAATAGAAGATATTATAGAGAGTTTTGAAGTAGATCCTATTTTTGTTGGAACTATTATTGGGCATAAACTTAAAAGTATAGAAGGTAAAACAAATTCTTCACCATTATTTGATTATTCTAAAATTTATGATCTTTTTGCCTATGTGAACAAAAATAAATTAAAAAAAGGGATTATAAAAGAGATGCTACCAGTTGTATATAAAAATTCAAATATGGATTTTGACTCTGTTTTAAAGATCATAAAGTATGAAAAAAAGAGTGAAAAGAAAATTCTGTCTTTTTTGTCAGGTCTGAAAAAGAGATTTAAAGAAATAAGTGGTTCAAGGTATAATCCACGAGCTGAGTATCTATGGATTATGGGGGAATTGTATCCAATGGCAAAAGGCAATATGGAGCTTGAGAAACTTGGTAAAATAGTTGTAGGTGAAAAAAATGAGTGATCTTTTTAAGGGATATAAAGGTAAAGCTTTATTGGTTTTAAAAAAATTTAAAATAAGAGTCTGGAGTGAAACATTGATTGAAACTACAAGGGGAGAGTTTAAAGGTGTAATTCTTCCAAGGTCTGAAAATGATGATGATCTTCACATTGTTTTAAAGTTGATAACTGGTTACAATATTGGGATTGATGTTAATACAGTTACAAATATGAAAGAACTTGGTTATAAAGAGGCGCATTATAAAATACCTGAAAAGGAATTCCCTTTTTCAGATGATAAACCGAATGTAAAACTCTTTGGAACAGGTGGAACTATTGCTTCAAGGCTTGATTACAGAACAGGTGCTGTTATTCCAGCTTTTTCTCCCGGGGAACTTTATGGGGCTGTACCTGAGCTTGCAGATATATGCAATTTAACCACTGAGAAACTCTTTGCTGTGTTTAGTGAAAACATGGGGCCAGAAGAGTATAAGGTACTTGCAATTGCAATTGGAGAAGAGATCAAAAAAGGGATAGATGGTATTGTTATTGGTCATGGAACAGATACTCTTCATCATACTGCATCTGCACTCTCTTTTATGGTGCAAAATTCACCTGTACCAATAATTCTGGTTGGATCTCAGCGTTCTTCTGATAGGCCTTCATCTGATGCAGCTCTCAATCTTATACATGCCACAAAAGCAGCCTGTGAATCTGATATTGCAGAGGTAATGGTATGTATGTTTGGTCCTACATCTGATGAGTATGCTCTTTTACATACAGGCACAAGGGTAAGGAAAATGCATTCATCATATCGCTCTACTTTCCGAACAATTGGTGATACACCAATAGCAATGGTTGATAAAGAGAAAATAACACCTATATGGACAGATTATAACCATAGGAGGAATGATCGTAATGTTGAAATTTATCCATATTTTGAGGAGAAGGTGACATTAATATATTACTATCCCAATATGCAGCCTGATATAATAGATTCTCTTGTAGAAAGTGGTTACAAGGGAATTGTTATTGCAGGAACTGGTTTAGGACATGTAAACAAACCTCTTTATCCTGCAATTGAGAGGGCAATAAAAAGAGGAGTTGCTATATATATGACTGTTCAAACTCTGTGGGGTTATGTTCATATGTTTGTTTACGATACTGGAAGAGATTTAATGAATAAAGGTATAATTCCTGCTGAGAATATGCTTCCAGAAGTAGCCTATATAAAATTAGGCTGGGCACTTGGTCAAACTGATGATTTGGATAAAGTCAGACAAATAATGCTTAAGCCGATAAATAGAGAGATCACAGAGAGAGAAGCTTACAATGGATACCTGATATTTCAGGGTGGAGTACCGGGAATTGATGATTTTTTAAAGAATTTTCATAAATAATTTGAAATAATCTAATTTATTTATCTGTATAAAAAACCATTTCTACTTGAGTCCCCTTTTTCTTTTCAGAAATGATAACCAGTTTATCTGTAAATCTTTTCATATTTTGCATACCCATTCCAGCTCCGAAACCAAACTCTTTTACATAATCAGAAGCAGTGGTGAATCCTTCTTCCATAGCTTGTTCAAGATCTTCAATTCCAATACCTGAGTCAGTTATACGTATAATGATTCTATCTTCTTTAATATAACAGAAAATATCCCCTGTGCTTTTACTATGAATAACAACATTTATTTCTGCTTCATAAGTTGAAATCCCTATTCGTCTGATTATTTCATTATCTATCTCTTTTTTCTTTAAAAATTGTTGTAAAAGAGCAGCTCCTGTTCCAGCAGCAATAATATCTGCATTGTCAATAGCAAAGTGGAACTCTGCTTCTTTAACCAGTAATTTTTCACCTGTAACAAGTGAAATTTCCTGGCTTAAGGTTGAATTCCTTTTTTTGTCATGGATATATATTAAATTGAATTTTTCCAGTATCCCGTTTAAAACATCTACTCTTGAAATGATGCCCTGAACTTTATTATCTTTATCAATTACAGGAAAACGTCTGAGTTTTAAAATGTCGAATTTCTCAACAATATTAGCAATATTATCATTTATATTTACTGTTATTACATTGGTTGTCATCATGTTTTGAATAGGTTCATTTATTTTGTTGAACTCAAGGGCTTTAATAATATCTTCTAAACTTATTATTCCTATAAGTTTATTTTCTTTATCAACAATTGGAATTCCTGAGATCTTTTTTATTCTCATCATCTCTTTTGCCTGAGACATTTTATTTTCAGGTGTTAGGGTTGTAACTTTTTTAGTCATTACATCAGAGGCTTTTATATGGGTAAATATGTCAGCGTATTTTTTTAGGTCTTTTTTATTTTTCATCAATTCCTTTAAAACCAGCTTTGTAAAGTCTTCCGCATGTGGAAAACATGTAATATTTAGTTCTTATAAGCAAAAAGTTGTTTTGTTTTGCCATTTCAATTGTTTGTTGTGGGATGTTCTTACCCGATATAATTACCAATCCCAGAATCTCTGTTACAATGCCTGTTCTCACAGATTGCGGTGATGATTGTGCTGATAGAATCATCATTCCTGGTTTTGCAAAAGCGAGAATCTCGCTCATCATATCACCCGCACCTATAGATTTTACATCTTCATCTAATTTATCTTCTCCTGAGATTACTTCACCATCAAGTATTTTTACTAATTCCTTAACTTTCATGCTTACCTCACTTCATTTTTTGAATTTTATTATAGATTTTTTTTAATGTCAATTTATTTATGGTTGAATAGTATTTCCTTTATCAGTTTAAGTCTAAGTCGAAATGTTGAGGTGTCGAAGAGTCAAAATAACAAG
>JAUXFB010000190.1 GCA_030620255.1 Candidatus Aminicenantota bacterium
TAACTGTTTACGAGGTTTCTCATACTTAACTCTTTCCAGATTTTCTTTTCTTTTTCTGCTTTCCGCACTCCTTTTCTCTTCTCTTTCTTTCATTATCCTCTCTTTCATTCTCATCTCTTCTTCTCTTTTCTTTCGCCTTTCTTCTCTTTTTAATCTAATTTCATCTTTTCTTTTTAACTCTTCCTTAATTTTTCCTTTTTTTATTACTTCCCTTCTTTTCAGTGCTTCTCCAATCATTAATTCACGTCTATCCTTCTCTTCCTCTTCAATCTCAATAACAGAATCAGAATCAAGATAAAAAGCCCCGGGCATTTTCTCAGAAGGTATAAATTCAGGGTTACTTAATATAACATCTTCAACAGTTTTTAAATATACTGGAAAGATAAGATCCAAAATATGATATAATTTTAATATATGAATTTCATAATTTTTCTCTTTAATTCCAAACTCAAGAAATACTTTATGTATTAATTTATTAAATGTCTCAATTTTCTTAAATTCATCAATCCTCTTATATACAACACTACAAATATCAGATTCAAGGAATATAGATTTACTTACAAAAACGGGAGATGCAATTTTTTCATCAACTGGTTTGAATGCTTTTTTTTCATTATCATAAACAATTTTATCAGCTATTGTTCCCTTTTTGCTAGTTCTCACATTAATTTGAAATTTATTATCACCTATTTGTTCAAAGGTTAAGCTCATCCCCTGTAATGCTTTGTAACTATCAAACAAGTCTCTAAGTCCAAGAATCAAATTTCCCTCTACATAATAAAATAATGTATAAGTTTTTTTTGTATTAATATCAATTGCTTCAATTTCAATAGAATCTCCAAAATTGTAAATTCCAGTTTTTAATCTTAAAGCACCTGAGTATATTTCTCTCTCAGTTAAAAAATATCGATATGGCTCATCACAAAACACACTTTCCTCAAACTTTTTTCTTCTATTAGCAATGTTTATTTTGTCTTTTAGGATAATTTTTTTTAATAATGAATTTTCTTCACTTATCAAAGAATTTTTTTTCAGATAATATATTACTGAAATTAAATTCCACTTTCCCTCTCCTGATGGATTCACCAATTGAAAATCAATTTTATAATCCATTTCCATCCTATAATTTAAAGCAAAACAATAAGCTTTGAATTCTTTTTCATCAGATTTAATTTTCAAAAAATTCTCAACTAAAAATTCAGTTGTTTCTGAACACTTATTTTCCTTTAAAAAAATTTTGATTTTATCAAAGATTTCAGGTTCGATTTTTTTTAAATTTTTATCAAGTAGAACTCTATCATTTATTACATCAATATCAGATTCTTTGCGCATTGCAACAACCAATTTCTTCTTCAAAGCAATAAAATCTTTTTCTATAAGTGGGTCCTGAATATTTCTGGGGTCATCTGCTTCAGGTAAACATGTAACTTTCTCACATGGTTTTTTTTGTTTATGCGGTAACAATAAATTAATTTTTTGTCTATGCAAATATTCTGTATATTTTCTAAACACTGAAGTACCATCATACTCCAATTTAATCTGGTTTAATCCAAAATTTTCCTTTGTCTCAACAACTCTTAGAACAACTCCTCTATTTAGTTCAATACTCTTTTTAGAACCAACAGGAAGTTTCCCATGATATTCCTTACACACAAGATCTCCCATTTTGTATTCACAATTTGGATTGTATATCTTAACCTTATTTTTTCTATTATCCTGAGTCTTTAAAAGAGCAATATATAGAGTCAAATCATCTAATTTAACAGGTGTTGATTTTCCCTCTAAATAATCTTTGATAAGCACAATATCTTTATTATCAATATTAAGATTTACTTCCACTTTTATCTCCTTGATTTTTTTTCTGCTGGAGTTTAATAATTCTCTTTTTAAACTCAAAAACCAAATTATTTCTCATTTTAAAGTTATTTTTCTCTTAAAAAGAATAAACTTTTCCTCCTAATCTTATTTTCCAAACTTTTTGTTTAAGACTTCCTTTAATGTTGGTGTACCAATTTCATCAAGTTCATAAGTAACTCTTACTGCTTGTTTATTTATATTTATAATCCTATTCAGATTAATCGGCGTTCCAATAATAACAGTATCACAATCAACCTTATTAATAGTCTCTTCAAGATCTCTTATCTGTTGTTTATCATATCCCATTGCTGGAAGTAATGTTCCAATTTCAGTATATTTCTTAAAGGTCTCTGCAACCTCACCCGTTGCACACGACCTTGGGTCAACAAGTTCCTTTGCACCATATTTAAAAGCAGCCATTACCCCTGCTCCGACTTTCATTTCACCATGTGTAAGTGTTGGGCCATCCTCAACAACAAGTACTCTTTTACCCCTTATTTCATCTGGCTTATCTACAAAAACGGGAGAAGCAGCATCAATAACAACAGCATCTGGATTATATTTCCTTATATTTTCTCTTACTTTTAGAATATTTCCCAGATCTGCAGTATCTATTTTATTGATAACAATAATATCTGCTCTCCTGAGATTCACTTCTCCTGGATAATAAGAGATCTCATGGCCTGGTCTGAAAGGATCCACAACAACTATTTCAAGGTCTGATCTTATGAATGGGAAATCATTATTGCCACCATCCCATAACATAACATCCGCCTCTTTTTCAGCTTCTTCCAATATAGCTTTATAATCAACACCTGCATATACCGTAATACCATTAACAATATGAGGTTCATATTCTTCCATTTCTTCAATAGTGCACTTATTTTTATTCAGATCTTCCAAAGATGCATATCTTTGAACCTTTTGTTCAACTAAATTTCCATAAGGCATAGGATGCCTTATCGCAGAAACCTTATATCCCATTTCCTGTAAAATTTTAGCAACTTTTCTTGATGTCTGACTTTTTCCACACCCTGTTCTTACAGCACAAACTGAAACAACAGGTTTTTTGCTCTTAATCATCGTATCATTTGGGCCTAACATTATAAAATTCGCGCCTGCCTTATTTACACTAGCACCTTTACTCATTACATAATTGTAAGGAACGTCACTATATGAAAAGTATACATCCTGAACATTAAATTTTTTAATTAAATCTTCAAGTTCTGATTCAGGAAAAATTTTAATTCCATCAGGATACTGATCCTCTCCAGCGAGTTCTTTTGGGTATTTTTTATCATCAATACCTGGAATTTGTGTAGCTGTAAAGGCAACAACATTTATCTCTCTGTTTCCTCTCATAAATGTATTAAAATTATGGAAGTCTCTTCCAGCTGCGCCCATAATCAAAACATTACGCATTATATCCTCCTAACTATATAGATGTAGTATTATCTTAGATTTTAACAATTAGTATAATAAATATTACCTTACAAGTCAACTCAATTTACTTGTGATAGTGTACTTGTTTCTCTCTATCTCTTTAATATACTTAGCTATTAGACTCGATCAAAATAGCGAGAAATTTTTACACTACCATTCTTTTCGCGTATATTTGCATTCAGGATAATTTTTACATCCAATAAATTTTCCAAATTTCCCTTTACGCTCTTTTAAAAGACTCCCACATTCAGGACATATTTTTTCTGCATCTTCATTTTCTATTGCTTTACTCTTAAATTCTTTTAAATCCAGAGTATATTTACATTCAGGAAAATCAGAACACCCCATAAAAGCACCAAACTTTCCCTCTCTTTTCACCAACACTTCACCACACTTTGGACAACATTTTCCATATTCATCTTCTGAATTTAACAAATTTTTACTATTCAAAGTACTCTTAACTGAATCGTGTGGGTTTTTACATATTTTATTGTAGCCACACCACATACACAAAACAGAAGGTTGTGTTTTAAAATCATTCGTATTCTTTATGCGTGTAATTTCTTCTATTAGATTTGACCTTATTTCTTTCCCATCTTCTCTACAAAAAGGAGCTATGATCTCCCTTTTTTCTTTTAGATCTTCAAAAGACAACTCAATTTTAGTATCTAAATTATTCTCAAAAACATATAAAGCATAAGATGGAAGTTGAAGAGTTTTCAAAGGATGAGATACTTTGCCTGTTTTAAAATCAGTTATTCTAATAACTTTATCTTGAGTTTTTGAAACTCTATCA
>JAUXFB010000049.1 GCA_030620255.1 Candidatus Aminicenantota bacterium
CTTTACAGCTTGCTCTGGAATTCAGTGCTCACTTTGATAAAGTGTGCGGGAACAAGAATATTGATCCGGAAATAATAAAGAATTGTCCTGGAAAGTAATAAAAGTTTTAAAATTTATCTTTTTTCGTCAAACCTGAACCTTCTACAACTTCCCAGCCTGTTAACCATGTATAAACATCCCCATCAAAAAGAACTACACTCGTTTCGTCATAGTCATCGTATCCAACAGGTTCAGACAAAAGTTGAACTTCAATTGCTGAATCATCCTGCCATATTATATCCCATGTGTTTGAGTCCTGTGAATTTATAGTAATTGAGTTATTATCAACAGAAGCAGTTATTGCTATATCTCCAATATTTACAATAGTTACATGTGCAAGACTTTCCTTTTTTTTGCATGATGGCATAGAAAAGATAGCAATAATTAATATAAAAAGTAATATGACTTTTTTGTTCACATTAGCCTCCAATTCTCAGGAAAGGCTTATAATATCATAAATAATTTTTCTTTTCAAAATCAAATGATAAATATGGGTTTATTTCAATAGATAAACTGAAAGTTTCTATAAAAAACTTTTGTAACATCTCAAGTAATATTCTTTTTCGATTTATAATCTTCTATAGCTGCTTTTATGCCTTTTTCAGCAAGTAATGAACAATGAAGTTTTTCAGGAGGCAATCCATCTAAGGCTTCAGCAACTGCTTTATTTGTAAACCTTAATGCTTCATCTATATTTTTACCTTTAATCATGTCAATTGCCATTGAACTTGTTGCAATAGCAGCAACGCAACCAAAAGTTTCATATTTTGCATCAATGATCTTATTATCTCTTACCTTTATATAGATCCACATCACATCTCCACATCTTGGATTTCCAACTTTTCCAATCCCATCAGCATCTTCTAATTTACCGTAATTTTTTGTGTTTTGAAAATGTTCCATAACTTTCTTACTGTATAACATTTCATACTCCTTACTTTTTTTTCCAGAAAGGAGACATACTTCTTAATTTTTCAACTATTGGAGGAAGAACCTCTATAAACTTATCTGCATCTTCTTTTTTATTATATTTCCCAAGGCTAATTCTCAGGCTTCCATGAGCTTCTTCATGTTTCAGTCCTAAGGCTAATAATACATGAGATGGTTCAAGTGACTTTGAGGAGCATGCAGAACCAGATGAAAGAGCAAATCCCTGGTTATCTAAAAAAGCCAGCATTGATTCCCCCTCAATATATTTAATTGAAATATTCAAAGTATTGTAAAGCCTTTTATCTGTATTTCCATTTATAATAACATCTGGAATTATCTCTATGATCCCTTTTTCTATTTTATCTCTAATAGGTTTTAATCTCTTCTCATTTTCATGCATCTCTAAAATAGCCAGTTCTGCTGCTTTACCAATCCCTATTATTCCGGGAACATTTTCAGTTCCGGCTCTAAGACCTTTTTCATGGGCTCCCCCAAAAATCATTGGTATAATTTTAACCCTCTTTTTTTTGAATAACACACCCATTCCTTTTGGACCATATATCTTATGAGAGGAAATAGTTAACATATCAATATCAAGTTCTTTTACGTCAACCTTCATCTTCCCAGCTGATTGCACAGCATCAGTATGAAAGAGTATCCCCCTTTGATGAGCAATTTCAGAAAGCTCTTTTACAGGTTGAATAGTTCCGATTTCATTATTTGCATGCATTATTGTAATCAGTATCGTTGTGTCCTTTATCTCTTTTTTCAGATCATCTGGATTAACCAACCCATATTTGTCAACTGGCAAATATGTTACTTCAAAACCATTTTTTGATAGATATTTACAGGTATTTAAAACAGCAGAGTGTTCAATTTTTGAAGTGATTATATGGTTTCCTTTTTCTTTTAGTTTTGAAGTGATACCAAGTATGGCAAGATTATCAGATTCTGTCCCACCGGAGGTAAAGAAAATTTCATTGACCTCTGCATTTAATAGTTTTGCAACTCTTTCTCTTGCATTTTCAATATCTATGCTTATTTCTCCTGCTTTTCTGTAAAAAGATGATGGATTGAAAAACTTTGTACTAAAATATGGAATTATTTCTTTAACTACTCTTGGATCTGTTGGAGTAGTTGAATTGTAATCAAAATAATACTTTAAATCCATTTTATCTCCTTTTAGCATAATTCCAGTACTTTTTTTACAAGTTTTTCAATGCCTTCTGCTATTTCTTTTATACTTTGACCTAACATATAAGCAGGTGTTGTAACAATCTTATTTTTTTTATCATACACAATTTCGTTTACTTTACTGTTTATGTGAATTGCCCCAATTTTCTCAATTGCTTGTGCGGTTTCCTTATCTGTTCCAATGGTTATTTCAGGATGAAGGTCAATGCCTGCACTTACTTTTGCAGCAATAACAGGTGCAATGCATATAAATCCCATTACTTTATGTGAGTTTAAACCATTAATTATGAATTTTTCTACTACTGGATTCACTGTAAGATCGGAGCCTTTTATTGCAAAGTCGGATAGGTTTTTTGCAGCTCCAAAACCTCCCGGGAAAATAACCGCGTCATAATCTTCGATATTTGCATTTGCAAGATCTTTTATATCACCTCTGGCAATGCGTGCTGATTCTATAAGAACATTGCGGCTCTCCTTCATCTCTTCACCTGTTATGTGATTGATCACATGCATTTGAGGTATGTTTGGAGCAAGTATACTTACTTCTGCTCCAAAACGATCCAGAGCAAGTAATGTAATTACAGATTCGTGAATTTCAGAACCATCAAAAACACCTGAACCTGATAAAACAACAGCAACTTTTTTCATTTTACCTCCTTTATTCATATAATTATTTTATCATAATTTTTAGAATAATACCTAATTTAGATTTCTATATAATAAAATTTTTTAAGAGTTTCTAAAGTTATTTTCCTTGCATCATTAATTCTATGTCCTGTTCATAGATTCCAATTGGTTTGATATCAAATTTTTCTACAAGAACTTTCAATACATTAGGAGATACAAATGCTGGTAAGGTTGGTCCGAGTCTTATTCCTTTAACCCCCAGATAAAGTAGAGCAAGAAGAACTGCTACTGCTTTTTGCTCATACCATGCAATATCAAATGATATTGGAAGCTTATTTATATCATCAACTTCAAATACATCTTTTAATTTCAAAGCAATAACAGCAAGTGAATAGGAATCATTACATTGACCTGCATCAAGAACTCTTGGAATGCCATTGATATTACCTAAATCAAGTTTATTGTAACGGTACTTTGCACAACCAGCTGTTAATATAATTGTATCCTTTGGGAGGTTTTCTGCAACATCCGTATAATAATTTCTTGTTTTATGACGACCATCACAACCTGCCATTACAATAAAACGTTTAATTGCTCCTTTTTTTACTGCTTCTACGATTTTATCTGCTAAAGCTATAACCTGGTTGTGAGCAAAACCAATAGTAATTTCACCATTTTCAATTTCTAAAGGCGGATCGCATTTTTTTGCCATTTCAATGACTTCAGAAAAATCTTTCTCTTTTCCATTTTGTCTATCAGGAATATGTTTAACTTCTGGATAACCTGTCATACCAGTTGTGAAAATTCTATTCTTGTATGAATCCATGACATGTATAATACAGTTTGTTGTCATTAAAATAGGTCCATTGAATGATTCAAATTCCTTATTCTGTTTCCACCAGGAATTACCATAATTTCCAACAAAGTGTTTGTATTTTTTAAAAGCAGGATATGCATTTGCAGGTAGCATCTCACCATGAGTGTAAACATCAATACCTTTACCTTCTGTTTGTTTTAAGAGTTCTTCCATATCCTTTAAGTCGTGACCAGAGATGAGAATTCCCGGATTATTTCCAACACCAATTTTAACTTTTGATATTTCTGGATTTCCATATGTAGATGTATTAGCCTTGTCAAGCAAAGCCATTGCTTCCACAGAAAATTTACCAGCTTTCATTACCATTTCGATCATTTCTTCAACAGATAATTCTTTAGTTGTTGAATCTAAAGCCTCAGATATAAAAGCATATAATTCATCTTTTTGGTAATCAAGAACTGCAGCGTGGTCAGTATAAGCTGCAAGCCCCTTTAGACCTATAATAAGAAGCTCTCTTAAAGAGCGTACATCCTCATTTTGCATTGAGAGTACACCCACTTTTATTGCTTTTTCTTCAAACTCTTTTTTTTCATCAGAATACCAGATTGCTGAATCATGTACTTTATCTTCAAAATCTTTTCCGTTTTTATCTTTGTAAGTTTTAAGAAATTTGGCTTGTACCTGTTCTCGAATTTTTAAAGCCTCTTTAATAAGAGTTATAAATCTGGTATTGTCAAAATTTGCATTTGTTATGGTTGAAAAAAGTGACTTAGCAATAAATAATCCAGCTTTATTGTCTATAAGTCCAACCCCTCTTGCCTTTCCTAACCAGATTGAAATTCCTTTTAGAATGTATATTAATAGATCCTGAAGATTAGCTGTATCTTCTTTTTTACCGCAAACTCCCATTAATGTGCATCCCTGATTTTTAGCTGTTTCCTGACATTGAAAACAAAACATACTCATTTGTTCCTCCTTTAAAATTTTTTTTAACTTTTCCAGAGCCCGTGCAAATTGCAATATGAGCGCGCTTTTAAATTAGAAGCTTTTGTCTTAAAGAAAACTTCAGGTTTTTCACCTGGTTTCAGGAATTGTCTGTATTTCTGATCATCAGCTTGTAACTCAATCCATTCTATGTAGTGCTTTTCTTCCATAGGGTGATCAATACTTCCAACAGATACCTTAATCCCTTCTTGTGTTTTATTAATTACAGGAACGTGTTTTTCTGTAGCAGCATCAATCATATTCTCTTCCATAAGGTTCATTGGTTGATTGCAACACACAAGCTCGCCTGCTCCTGTGTGTAAAATTTCAACAATATTACCACAAATTTCACACTTATAAATCTCTGCTTTTTTAGTCATTGTAAACCTCCTCTTTAATTTATTATCTCATTATGTTTTAAATAAATTTCTTCTGCTAATTTTTCTAATGATAGAAAATTATCCTCTTTTGGAAACCCTTTAATTAAAACGGGTGTGAGAAATTCTAATTTCAAATTTATTAAATTTGCCTTAATTATTTCTACAGTCCTTCCTCCCCATCCATAAGAACCAATTACAGAGGCAAATTTTGTCTTTGGTTTTAATGCATTTAAAATCGAAACAGCATAAACAGCAGCAGGATGTGGCCCGGCCAGTACGGTTGGGGTTGCAATTACAACAGTTGCAGCATCAACAAGAGCTGTTGCAAGTTGTCCGAGATCAGTTTTTATCAGATTAAAAGGTCTGACTTTTATACCTTTTTCTATTAGAGCATCAATGAAAAAAGAAACCATACGCTCTGTGCTGCCATGCATTGATACATAAGGAAGAATCACCTCATTTTCTACTCTATCAGATATCCAATCTTTGTATGCATTAATTATAATTTCAGGTTTATCATAAACAGGGCCATGGCTTGGTGCAATGATCTCAAAGTCAAGAGTCTCAATCTTCTCAATATTTTTTCTTACAGGGATCCTGAAGGGCATCATTATTTCAGCATAGTATCTTTTTGCATCTTCAATTACCTTTGGTATATTCTTTACAAATAGATTACTTGTTGCAAAATGTGAACCAAAGAAATCACAGGAAAATAGAATTTTATCTTCTTTTAGATAAGTAGCCATTGTTTCAGGCCAGTGTACCCATGGGGTGAATATAAATTCAAGAGTCTTTTCACCCAGAGATAGAGTTTCCCCATCTTCAATAACCAGAAATTTGCTTTCTTGAATATGAAGTAGATCCTGTAAGAAAAGTTTACATTTCTGATTTGTAACAACCATTGCATCCGGATATTTCGAAAGAAGGTGTGGAATAGAGCCTGAATGGTCCTGTTCAGCATGATTAGCTATAACATAATCAATTTTCCCCACATTTAACTTTTGTAAATTTGTAAAAAGTTCATCTTTTTTTTCAGGATCAACACTGTCAATAAGAGCTGTCTTTTTCCCACCCTTTATTAAATATGAATTGTAGCTTGTACCATCAGGAAGAGGTATTAGTTCATCAAAAATTCTCCTATCCCAATCTTTTGCACCAACAGAATAAATTCCTTTTTTTAATTCTTGTAATGCTATCATCTTCCTCCTTTTTTTTATATCTCAAATCATAAATATGAAACACCCCTAATTGTCAGATCTGATCAAATAAATATGTCCTCAGGTACATAATATTCTTTTGGATGATTGCATGATGGACATTTTTCCGGTGGTTCAGTGCCAATATGTATATACCCACACTTACTACATTTCCAAATTACTGGTTTATTTCTTTTATACACTGTTCCGTCTTCTACCATTTCAAGCAATCTTTTATACCTCTCTTCATGTTCTTTCTCAACTTTAGCTATTTGTCTAAATAAGTTTGCGGCTTCTTTTTTACCCTCTTGTTCTGCCTCTTTTGCAAATGTAGGGTACATCTCTGTTACTTCATAGTGCTCACCTGCAATAGCTTCTTTTAGGTTTGATATTGTATCACCTATACCATTTAATAGTTTGAATTCATCTTTAGCATGTTGCTGCTCATTAAGAGCTGTTGTTTCAAATACTTCTGCTATATAATGATAGCCTTCTTTTCTTGCAACCTTTGCAAAATAATCATACTTGTTTCTTGCCTGTGATTCACCTGCAAATGCAGCTTTTAAATTTTCTTCTGTTTTATTCATTTTATCCTCCTTATTTTTCTAATGGTTTATGGCATAACCACCAATCATAACATTCGTAATCTTCTAATCTCTTTTTGGCAGTAGCTTCATCTGTTGCAGGTGGTACGATAATCCTGTCGCCTATCAATTCATTGTTTGGCCATCCTGCTGGTACTGCTCCCTGTTTTTCTGAAATTTGAAGTGCTTTTACTGCCCTGACTATTTCATCCATGTTCCTTCCGATTTCTTGTGGATAGTACATTATCAAACGGACTTTACCTTTTGGATCTATGATAAATACTGCTCTTACAGTATTGGATCCTTTACCCGGATGTAGCATTCCAAGTTTTGATGCAACAGAATCATTTGCTGCAATGATAGGGAATTTAATTTCTATGTTTAGTTCAGCTTTTATCCACTCAACCCATTTGATGTGAGAAAATACCTGGTCAACCGACAAACCGATCAATTTGCATCCCAACTTTTCAAATTCATCATACCTTTTTTGAAAAGCAACAAATTCTGTTGTGCACACTGGTGTGAAATCTGCTGGATGACTGAACAGTACAAACCATCCCCCTTTAAAATCTTCTGGAATATTCATTGGTCCATGTGTTGTCTGAACCTTTAACTCCGGGAAATTATCCCCTAATAATGGCATACCAGATTTTGTTTCTTCTGTTTTATTCATTTTATCCTCCTTTTTTTATTAATCTTGTTCTTTAAACATATCTTTACCCACACCACATACAGGGCACACCCAATCATCCGGGATATTTTCAAATGCTGTACCTGGATCAATCCCTCCGTCTGGATCACCCTGCTCAGGGTCATACACATAACCACATACTTCACAAACATATTTTTTCATTTAATCCTCCTATATAAATAATAATTTATATATTTAAAATACATTTTTATTATCATTTTTGTTACAAACACTCTTTACAGACTCCTTTAAAATCCACATGAGCATCTTCTACTTTGTGACCCTCAACAAAATCCTTTAAGCACACATCTGATTTTAGATGTATATC
>JAUXFB010000172.1 GCA_030620255.1 Candidatus Aminicenantota bacterium
GTAAGTTTGGACAGTTCAGAAAGAAATAGACCTACTAGTGGCATATTTGGAGGCGCTGATATTCAAAAGAATGAATCTTTCTCATTAAATTTAGGATTAGAACAGAAAATAGCATTGGGAGGAACATTAAATATTAGTTTATATAATTCGAGATCTAAAACAAACAGTATGTTTTCTACAATAACTCCAAATTTATATTCAAATTTAACATTTTCCCTATCACAACCCCTTTTAAAAGGATTTGGTACTTTTTCAACAAAAAAAGATATATATATTGCTGCAAATAATTACAAAATAAATAAATACAAATTAAAAGAAAATATCTTAAACCTTATCTACAGCGTTGAAGATGCATATTGGAACCTTGTCTATACTTATCAGAATCTTGATGCCAAGAGAAAAGCTCTGCAAAGGTCAAAAGATCTTTTAAGACAAAATGAAATTAAAGTAAAAGTCGGAGTTTCAGCTCCAATCGATATACTTGAAGCAAAAGCAGATGTTGCATCATATGAAAGTCAGTTAATTCAAGCAGAACAATCAATTCAAACAGCTGAAGAGAACCTGAAAAAGATTCTTAATCTAAGTAAACTGGATAAAAGAATTATCCCTTCTGATATACCTGAAGTTAAAACAATAGAAACTGATCTTAATAAATTTTTACTTGAAGCTCTGCAGAATAGGCCTGATATTGAACAATCAAAATTAGATTTAAAAAATTATAACATATTGGTTAAATATGCAAGAAACCAGATGCTACCTGATCTACAATTAACAGCATCCTATTATACCACCGGACAGGGAGGAACTCAGATAATATATGGCCCTGGTAACCCATTTACTGGAGAGAGAGAAATTATAGGTGTAGTTAAAAGAGATGCATGGGATTCAATGAAAGATACTGTTTCCAATTTATACAAAAATTACTCATTTGGACTCAAACTATCTGTTCCTTTGAGCTTTTCAAAAGAAAGAGCTCAATTCGCTCAGGCTAAGATCAACATGAAAAGGTCACTTTTAAATTTAGAAAAGGTTGAAAACAATATATATTCTGAGGTAAAACAAGTAATAAAAGAGATTCAAACAAACCTCAAATTGGTAATAGCAAATGAAATAGCATTGAAATTAGAAAAAGAAAAACTCAAAGCTGAAGAGAAAAAACTTTCAGTCGGATTATCAACAAATTTCCAAGTGTTAACATATCAACGTCAATATGCTGCAGCTCAAACAAATGCATTACAATCTATAATTAACTATAACCAAACTTCAGCTAAAATTAATAAGATCCTTGCAAGAACATTTAAAATTTACAATATAAAATTCAAAGATTTTGTAAAAGAATAATAAAACATCTACAAAAACAAGTTTCAAGTCCAATAACATATTTTTATTTAAGATATAGATGTTAATAAACAATTCTGTTAAAATACATATATATGAAAAATAACTATTTTTTAATAGAATAAAGGGGTCATCCATTAGAAGTTAATTATCAAGTAAATAGACTAAATTTTTTTCTTTTTTGCTCCCACAATACAAGAATTGCGAATATATCAAGACATTCCATATCCCATCGATTTTTGCAAAGTGCCAGAGGGCTGATAATGAAATATTCTGTCCTTTACTTCAGAGGCCAGTTTCCTTTGCCCCTGGAAATATAGACTTGCCGGGAGTCTGGATCCCATCAGAATTCTGATGATTATCTTCAGCATAGACAACATAATTTTTGGATACTTTTGAGGAGAGGAGCTCTGTAAGCTACTGGCAAATTGATCAACCGCTTTAATACCGGTTTCCAGGTCAAAATGCTGTTCAGGGAGGGAATCATCTCTCTCCTTAAACAGGGTTTTCACCCGCTCCATCACCTCAAGATAAAAGAGTCCCGAATTCATACTTTGAGGGATGATCAGAGCCTTTCTATCCTTTATATTCTGAAAAAACTCTTTAAAAGTATCACCCTCAGCAAAGGTTAATATTCGCCCAATATTTCCGATATGGGAATCAGACCCGGCTAGAATCCCAGCATTGTTTTTATAGGCCAGTTCAACTGCCAGATCATTTAGCTCCTGTACCCGTCCCATATTATATTCGAATACCGGAAAGAGATGTGAAATATCCAAAAGGGCCTGAATATTCATTGTTTCGTTCAATTCGTGCCAGAAGGGGTGGTTGAGCACATAACAGAGTTTATTCTCATTGAGATATTCAACCAGTTGTTCAACATTTTTTCCTATCAAGGTTAAGTCCTGCAATTCTCCAAATTGTTTTTTATCAAGACCGTATATATTGAGATGTATGGTATGACCGATTCTTTTTTCATCCAGAATCTTTAATTCCACCCCCGGAACAATTCTTTCCCGGGTCCAGCCTACCCGGTCATATGCGTCCATGGTATTATGATCGGTAAAGGTGATAAACTTAAATCCCAAATCGATACCCTTCTGATAGATATTAAGGGGATCAGTTGCGTGTGAGGGAACCACATCATAGGAATACATGGTATGAACATGAAAGTCCATGTAGTTATAGTTAAAGTAAATCATTTTTTCGATTTGGTCGGCAGCAATAAACTGATTTTTATACGAACCAAGTCTTTTAATATTTTTTTGATGATTTTTCATTATTACCTCCTGTCTTATAGGAGATTAAAACATCATTATATTAAATTGATTTAATCTTTTAATTAAAAATGAGTTAATTTAGGTGTAGAAGATTTATAAACGGTTTCTTAATTTCTTGATCTTTTTTTTCCAGGACCATTTATCAATAATATCAATATTATTGGATTTTCTTCTTGGTTAGGAGGAGAAAAATGAAATTATTTAGAAATGTAATTTTTTATTTAATTATTCTTGACTGATAACTTAGATTAAATACTATGTTTTTTATTAAAAATATATATGTTAATAAACAATTCTGTTAAAATATATTTATGAAAACCAAATACTTTTTAATAACTTTAATTTTAATATCTCAATTTATATTTCCAAAAAAAATTGATTACACTATTCTAAGAAAAAATATGGTTGAAAAGCAAATACTTGAAAGAGGCATTACTGATAAGAGAATACTTAATACATTTTATAAAGTAAAAAGACATTTGTTTGTAAAACCTGAATTAAGGCATATGGCTTATGGAGATTATCCACTCCCAATTGATGAAAACCAAACAATATCTCAACCCTACATTGTTGCAATCATGACTTATATTATAGCTCCTGAATACAATAAAAAAATTCTTGAAATTGGAACAGGTTCAGGATATCAGGCTTCTATATTAGCTCAATTAGTAAAAAACGTATATACAATAGAGATAAAAAAAAACCTGGCCTTAAAAGCTAAAAAACTCATCCAATTTTTTGGTTATAAAAATATTAAATTCAAAATTGGAGATGGATATTTGGGATGGAAAGAATATGCACCTTATGATGGGATAATTGTAACTTGCTCTCCTGACCACATTCCACCTCCATTGATTAAACAATTAGCTGTTGGTGGAAGAATGGTTATACCAGTCAGCTATACTTCAAATGTTCAAGAATTGATCTTAATTGAGAAAGATATAAAAGGTAATCTGAAGAGAACAAATTTAATACCTGTTAGATTTGTGCCATTAATAAGAAGCATAAATGGAAAATAAATTATTTGAAAATTTAAATCCTGATCAAAAAGAAGCAGTACTATTATTTGATTCACCTTTACTTATCATTGCTGGTGCTGGATCTGGTAAAACAAAAGTAATTACTCATAAAATTGCTTATCTGGTACAAAAAGAAATCTACTCTCCTTTCAATCTTCTTGGAGTAACATTTACAAATAGAGCAGCACATGAGATGAAAAACAGAATAAAGTCCTTAACAGGAATTGACCCAAATCTATTTAACATCTCAACTTTCCATTCTCTCGGATTAAGAATTCTCAGAGAATCAGGGGGTGCGCTTGGGTTTGACAACGAATGGCAAATAATAGACGACAGAGATCAAAAAAAGATAATTGAAAACATTATAAAAGAAAATTTCAATTATTTTACAAATGATATGACAGAAAGCATCAGGGTAAAAATCAATTCATCAAAAATGAATTTAGCTTACCCAAATAACCCTGATGATCTGTATGATAAAGGCTTTAATGAGGATGAAATTAAAATTTTCTCATTATACTTTAAGTTTCAAAAAAAAAATAAAGTATGGGACTATGAAGATCTAATTTCCCTTACTGTTAAATTACTCCAAAATAATGAGAATATAAAATTGAAGTACAACAGAAAATTCAATTATGTGGTTGTTGATGAATTTCAGGACACAAATCCAAATCAATATGAATTGATAAAATTAATTGCACAAAAAAACAATAAAATAACTGTAGTTGGAGATGATGATCAGGCAATCTACTCATGGAGAGGTGCAAGTATACGTTTTCTTTTTGATTTTGAAAATGATTTTCCAGGTACTAAAATCATAAAATTA
>JAUXFB010000108.1 GCA_030620255.1 Candidatus Aminicenantota bacterium
ATATATATACACTGTTTCCGTTTGAAAATGTAGTTGTTCAATTTAAAATGACTCCTGCTGAGATTAGAACTCTTATTAAATTTGATTTTGAACAGTACAAACATACAGATCTTATGGTATCTGGGATTCAATATACTGTAAAACATACAATGAAAGATAAAGTGAAAAATATTGAACTTAAAGATGAAAAGGGAGAATTTCTGGATGAAAGTAAAACCTACAATGTAGGTTTAAACAGTTATGTTGCAAGTGTTTATAAATTTAGTCATAAAGATCCGGGGAAATCTATGAAAACCGGGGTTGCACATGCCATAATCCAATATTTAAAACAAAAAAGAGATTTAACAATATACAGTGGCATTCAAAGAACATTTGAGGAAGTTGTAATTGAAGGAGATTTGACTAAAATAGGTGAAACTGAGGTTGAAATATCATCAGGAAATGATCCTTTTGGCAGTTCTACAAGCGCTGGCAATCTAATAGCTGATGCAATAAGGTATTCAACAGGGGTTGATATCTCCTTATTCCCAAGCAGATTGCAGAAAAAGGGCTTTAAAATTAAAGCTTCACACCCTGTCTTTAAGGAATCGATTCCTAAGCTGTATTCTTATGTTGAAAAAAACAG
This sequence comes from Candidatus Aminicenantota bacterium, assembly GCA_030620255.1. Taxonomy (GTDB): domain Bacteria; phylum Acidobacteriota; class Aminicenantia; order UBA2199; family UBA2199; genus JAUWNT01. Next base: position 626 of record JAUXFB010000108.1, read on the forward strand.
GGTTGTTATTTGTCAGATTAAGGGTATAGATTTAATAAGCTTTATATTAAAAAGAAGTCAATACAGAGATAATGTTGATTTACAGGTATCAGGAATGAACTATAAAATTTATCTGGATTCAAAAAATAAAGTTGCTTCTATTGACTGTTATTTACTTAATGGTAAAAAGATATCTGATTCTTCTATTTATAAAGTTGCTTTTAATGATTATGATTTTAGAAAGTATTATAAGTTGGGTGTTAAAGTGAGAAATATTAAAAACAGTGAAAAAACAGGTGAATCAATGCTTATAGAGTATATTAAAAAAAAGGGTGTCATCCTGGCTGATACTGGTAAAAAGAGGATTGAAATTTTAAGATTGCATAAATAAAATTAAGTAAAATTAGGAGGGACTAATGGCTCAACTTTATTTTAGATATTCAACCATGAATGCAGGAAAATCCACTGAAGTATTGAAAATAGCACATAATTATGAGGAGCAAAATAAAAAGGTTTTGCTTTGTACTCCTTCTATTGATGATCGGTATGGGAAAGGAAAAATCGTTTCTAGGATGGGTTTTGAAAGAGATGCAAAAATAATTGATAATGAAATTAGTTTGTTTAAATTATCAGAAAAAACTCGTCCTGATTGTATATTGATAGATGAAGGACAATTTTTATCCAGGACTCAAGTCATTGATCTTACTAAAGTTGTTGATCAATTGAATATACCTGTTATTGTTTATGGTTTAAAAAATGATTTTCGTAATCACCTCTTTTCCGGGAGTGAAGCACTTCTTCTTTTTGCAGATAAAATTGAAGAGGTTAAAGCTGTATGCTGGTATTGTTCAAAAAAAGCAACCATGTTATTAAAGTTTAAAGATGGTAAACCTGTTGAGAGAGGAGCTCAAATTGAGATTGGTGGAAATGATAAATATGTATCTGTATGTAGAAGGTGTTATTCTAAAAGGTTAGAGTTAAAGTAGATCTGTTAATTTAATTTTTTAATTTATAATTCACTTTTATTTTTTATTTTCATATTGTTTCATATAATCATCAGTTACCTTTTTTATGTTTAGAGATAAATACTCAGCATACTTTCTTACAAAAATTCTCACATAAGCTTTGGGAGGAAGAAGGTCGAATCTTTCTGTTTCGATATTTTCTAGATGTTTTAAGGATATTTTGCTAAAAAAAGCAACCTCTTCTAAATTAATTCCTAGGACTTCTCTTGTTAATCTTAGGGCATTCCCATTATATACATCAAATTCAGGAACATGCTCATTTGATACTGTAGTTTTTATGGTTTGGCTTTTTTGCTTTTTTTCTGATAAATAGTAGTCTGAAAGTATAGTATAAGCTTCTTCAATTTGATCTAAGATCCTTTTCCGCTTTTCTTTTTCTAATGCATTTGATAAAGAAGAAAAAATAAATGAGTTTGATGAATATAATTTTTTTAAGTGTAAATATGAACTTTTTACCTCTGAAAAAGTTGTGTCATGGGTTAGTTCAAGTATTTCAAAGTATTTTTTATAATCTTGTTCATACATTTTTTATAGTACTTATTGTTATTTGCTCTTTATTGATTATATTTTCTGCGATTTCTAAGATTTCCTTTTGAATTCGTGTTGAAACGTTAAATTTTGGTATATAATCTGAAAGGCTCAAATTTTTCCTGAAATTTTCATCAAACCCTATATATCCAGCATATATAGAGGGTATTCCCAAATATTTAATGCAAAGGCTCTTAATTGAAAATCCCTGGTTGATTTCATTTGGATTTCTAAGCTTATTTAATACAATAAATATAGAAAATTCAGATATTTTTTTAGAAATAGATCCATCAAAATCCAGGTTACTTTTAATATAATCAGTTAAATCAACAATATTTTCTATTCCATAAATTTCTCTATCTTTCCAGATATTTTTAGCAGCATCTTTTAATTTATAGTTTTTAAGTAAAAAATTTAACTTTCTAAAGTATGCGTTTTTAACAAATTGAAATAAATTATCAATTGCAGTTATTTCAGGAACAGTAATGGTTATCATTTTATCTGCCAGAAGAAAAACATCGATTGTATTAAAATTCAAGCCACCCCCAAGATCTATTAGAATATAATCTGCATTTAACATCTTTATATGTCTTAAGAATTTCATTTTTTGTGAATATTTGATAGTATTTATAGAGATAGAATCGGAATCTCCAGTTATTATTTTCAAATTTTTTGTATTTGTGTGTGATAAAAGGTTTTCAAGAGGTTCTTTGTTTACGAAAAAATTTTTTATAGATTTTTCACTTTTTTTTATATTAAAGAAATATCTTAAATTAGCCCCTCCAAAATCACTATCAACCAAGATAACTTGCTTTTTTTTTAATGCTAAATATGTAGCAAGTTGGCTGGATAAAAAAGTTTTACCTGTTCCACCTTTACCACCACCTATAGCCCATATCTCTGCTACTTTAGATTTAGCATTCTTCATTTTTTAGGAAAGGGATTTAAATTTTTATTATTCATGAGCTAAGTGGTTTGTAATTATTTGTTCTCTATTCAACGTTTATTCTTACAATTGATATACGATGTCTATATGCATTGGTTCTTATCTTTAAAAATGTAGTAAAGTTTCCTGTTTGCATTGGATTTAATATAATATTAATTTCTGAAATTTCATCAGGTTTTATGATTTTTTTTTCAAATTCAACCATTATTTCTGGAGCATGCGTAACTTCAAGTATTAATAAATCGATTGCCCCTGTGTTCTGAATTGATATTTTTTTAGAATATTTTTCTTCAATTTTAATATCTTTAAAATGAACTCTGTCTGGAAATATTTTAATAGAAGCAAAATCTTTTAATATTACTTTTCCTGTAATTTTTAACATTGTATATTGATTGGTTTTGTCATTTGTAATTACAGTTATGGTTTTGACAATTTTCCCATTATATCCTTGAGAAAAAAATTTTACTGGTATTTTCCCCTTTTCACCTGGTTTATACTCTCTTTTTTCAATCTGTGTTACAGTACAACCACATGTGGTTCTTATGTTTTTTATTATAAGTGTAGCATCTCCATCATTTACAAATTCAAATTTAAGATCAATTACTTTACCGCTTTGGATATCACCAAAATCTATAACCTTTTGTTTGAATTTTATGATAGGTTGTGAAAAAAGTAAAAACGAAAACTGAGAAATAATAAATAGGATTATTGATGTTTTTTTCATTTTCCCTCCAATTCTTTTATTTTTTTTTCAAGATCTTTTATTTTTTCAATATATTTTTCAATATTTCTAAATATCACATGGCTTTTCCTCCATTTTGTTATTTCTTGATGAGGACTACCTGCAATAATGCTCTTATCCTTTATGCTTCTTGAAACACCTGATCTAGCAGCAACCATCACTCCATCAGCAATTTTTATATGATCTGCAATACCTACTTGTCCGCCCATTATTATATTTTCACCAATGTCAACAGATCCAGATATGCCGGATAAAGCAGAAATAGCCGTTGACCTGCCAATTTTAGTGTTATGGCCTATTTGAACGAGGTTATCTAGTTTTACATAATCTTTTAAAATTGTCTCCTCTATTGTAGATCTATCAACACAGGTGTTTGCTCCAATCTCACAATTATTTCCTATTATTACTTTCCCTTTTTGAGGAATTTTAACTGGTTGGCCATTTGATAATCGAGTAAACCCAAAACCATCAGCTCCAATAATTGCGCCTGGCTGTATTGTAACATTATTCCCTATTTCAACATCCTCTCTTATAACAACATTTGAATATATAATGCAATTTTCACCAATTTTAACATTGTTGTATATTTTAACTCCTGAATGAATTTCAGTATTATCTCCAATTGTTGTGCTATCACCAATATAAGAGAAAATCCCTATTGTCACACCTTTTCCTATATGAGCAGTTTTAGAAATATAAGCATTTTTACTTATTACCTCATTGAATTTTTTGTGTGGAAAAAAATATTCTAATAATTTAGCAAAAGCTAAGTAAGGTTCTTTAACAAATATTAAATTTGAATATGTGATTTGGCTATCTTCTTTTACAACCAAGGCACCTGCATTAACTTCTTCAAGCTTTATATTCTCTTTGGTTGAAAACGAGATCTCTTTTTGATTTGCTCTTTTAATAGAATTAACAGAATAAATTAAATATTCAGGGTCACCCTTTAGTTTACCATTAATAATCTTACTTATCTCTTTTAATTTTATCATTTTTTTCCTTATCTAAAATGTGGGTTAATTTAGCACCATATAACATTATACCCATAGAAAATTCCATCCAGAATCCGAATAGGATAATAGCAATAACCGGGCCTTTTATTTTCCCCACCAAAGATATATTTATCAAATAAAATGTGTAGCTTCTTTTTACAATCTCCCATAGAATGGTAGAAATAACAGCTGCAATAAGTGCTCCTTTTATATATATTTTTCTTTCAGGTATCCATTTATATAAAACAAAGAAAAATAAAAATGTTACTAAAAAAGGTGCTACATACAATATTAAAAATTTATTTAGGGAATTAATGAAATCAGGGTTTATATGGTTAGCTAAAAATTGATTTTTATAGAAAAGAGTAGTTACAGTTGAAATAAAATTAGTTGCAAGAAAATTAAAGATAAGCAAAATTCCTAAAATAGAAAGCAGACTAAACTCACTTATTCTTCTCACTATAAATGATTTGTTTATTTTTTTGTAACTTATGTGTGTTTCACACATTTCATTTACGAATTGAACAATTTTTTTTATTAGTAAAAAGCCCAAAAAAAGAAAGAATACAATTCCAATTATACCAATTTCCTTTAGTTTTGTAGAAATTTCTTCAGCTTTTATAAGTATGTCCGGGGAAATTTTTGAAAAAAAGTCGGGAGAAAATGGATACATACTTTTTATGTTGGTATTTGAGCTGCCCATAAATTTAGTAAATACAAAAGTAGCAAAAGTCAATAAGAATAGAGTTGAAAATATGGAATAATAAGCAAGTATACTAGCTTTATCAATCCCATCGGATTTAAGGAATTCTTTAAAAGCTTTCCAT
>JAUXFB010000286.1 GCA_030620255.1 Candidatus Aminicenantota bacterium
ATCATAACCACTATATCCCACATTAAAATTGATTGATTGGCGGTTTATTTCTTTTACTTTAGCTGTAATATTTATCTTTTGTGGATCCTGAGGATCAGGCTTTATTTCAGGCATTTCTTCTATTGTAACAAGTCCTAATTGTTTCATGCTTCTTATACAGTCTTCAAGTAAATTTGAGTTCAATACATTACCTTCTCTTAAAAACCATTCTCTTCTAATTACATGATCTTTTGTATATGTGTTACCCTCAAATTCCAGTTTACCCAGGTATACAACTTCATTTTCAATAATTCTTAAGGTTAAATCAGCTATGTTTTTTATGGGATCGAGGTTTTCAACAGGTGCAATCTGGCAGTAGAAATAACCTAAAGAACCATAAAATTTCCTTATATTTTCTATTACCTTATTTCTTACTTTTATATTGTATGTTTTGCCCTTTTTCATCTTTGAAGAAACCATTCCTTTTAGAAAATCTGTTCTTATTATTTTATTACCTTCTATTTTAATTTCACCAATTTTGTATTTGGGTCCCAGTTCAACTGGAATTGAAACTTTTAACATTGTTCGCTTTTTAGTAAAGGGCCAGAGGTAATTCCACACACTATATCTGTTAAATACAGAAAAGGTTGGTTTACCTACTTTAGCTTCTAAGAAGCCCTTTTGTTGAAGTCTTAGTTTTATCTTTTCCAAATCTTCAGGCATTTTTTCTTTATTGTAAACATCTTTGTTTCCGATTGTAGATAAAATACCATGTTGTTTGTTGCTTTTCATACCTCTTCTTACAAAGCCCGGGGAAAACAGTTTAGGATCTAATCCTGGAAAAATAACTGAACCAATTCTTGTTTTAGGTCCTTGAATAACATTAATTGTTAATAAGATGTTTTCTTTTTCTTTTTTTGTAATTATATTAACTTTTCCTTCATTGTATCCTTTTTCAAGAAGTATGTCTTTTATTATTTCCTCAATTTTTTTTATTTTTGCAGGGTTATAGTGAGAAAAAGTTGTTAGAACAATATTATTTTCCTGTAATTTTTCAGTGATATCTTTTTCTTTTATTTTTTTCCCTGTTTTATAAGTTATTGATGAAATCATTAAGTTCTCTCTAACAGTTATTGTAATGATTTTACCTGTTTTGCCATTTTCCGATTCTATTTTTATGTTTTCAAAAAATCCAGTATCCCATAATGATCTGAAATCTTTTTTTATAAATTCATCTGAATAGACACCATTTTCTTTTGATTTCATATAGAAAAGGATTGTGTCTTTTGAAACTTTACTGTTTCCTTTTATTACAATTTTTTCAATGTTTTCACCTGATAGAAAAAATTGGAACACCAAGAAAATAAAGAAATAACTTATAACTTTTTTCATTTAAGCCTCTTTTATAAAAAATTTTTATAACATAATTCTACTATAAATTCAACTAACTAAATTAATAGATGATTAAAATTGTTTATTGGTTTCTTTTATTAAAAGAAAAGTCAATGAAAACTTTAAGAGTACTGAAAATTAGCTCTCGTATATTTCTAAGTATGTTCATTTAACTCATTTGCATTCTTTTAGGAAGTAAAAATTAATCTATATTTAATTGATTTTCTAATAAAATTGATTTATATTTTATTTAAGAAATTGAATTATATAGAAAGGTAATAAAATGGAATGGATTAATGTAATAATTAATGGTAAAGAGGTAAGCATTGCTTTTGATGAGAATAGTATCCATATATATAATGCTTTCCCTATAAAAGATGATCTGAAATTATTAGGTTATCGCTGGAATCCTGAAGATAAAAGTTGGTATATAAATCCAGAGGATGTAGATTATGAGATGGAAGTTTTAAAGAATAATCTTGAATCAAAACCTGCTATAGAAAGGGTTTATCCTGAGTCGGAACTTTCAAAGTTTCCTAAATCTATGTCTGTTGTAGAGCTTAGGAATCAGATTGACCAATTAATAAAGAGGGGAAGAGGGGGACAGATCTGGATTCGTGGCTTAGTGGCTTCAGATATAAAGAATTATAAATGGGCTTCATACTTTGATTTAAAGGATGAAAATGAAAATATAGATATTTTCTTTAAGGTTGAAGTAAAAAAAAGGGACCTGGAAATAATAAATCATAAGTTAAATGAGTCAGGAGCTTCTGAGACAATTGAAAAAGATTTGCCTGTTTTTTGTCTTGTTGAAGTATATCTTCCTTTAAAAAATATGGTGGATATTCGTTTGAAATTACTGGATATACTTCCTGAATATACTCAATCAAAAATTAGGAATCAAAGGGAGATTACTATTGAAAAATTAAAAGATGAAGGTATTTTGGAAAAACAAAAAAAATTGTTGCTTCCATTATTAATTTATCGTATTGGTGTTATTACATCAGAACAGGGCACATCTATTGAGGATATTATGGCTGGGTTGCATCCTTATGAAGGGAAATACAACCTTTTTTTTGTTGATAGCAGAATGCAGGGTTCAAATGCTGTTGAAAGTATTTTAAATGCCATTGATTTTCTTGAGAATAATCCGAAAATTCCCCTTGATGCTATTATTATTGCAAGAGGTGGTGGGAGTGAACAGTCTTTAGCAATTTTCAATGATTATAAAATTTGTCAGAGGGTTTGTTGTTGTAAAATACCAATTATCACTGCAATAGGGCATGAAAAGGATGTATCTGCAATTGAGATATGTTCTTTTTTTACTCCTGCTCCATCAACTCCTTCAGGAATAGGAAAGTATTTAAAAGACAAATATGTTTCTTTACAGGATCAGCTTACAGACTCAATATATAAATTGATCAATTGTTTTTCAAATGTCCATAATAGAGAGATTGAGAAAATAAATTCATTTTTAAGAAATATCCCTTCTCTTGTTTTAAGTATCTTAAGATTAATAGAGGAGCGTTTTTTCTCTACAGCTCGCTTAATGGGACAGTTAGTTTATTTTACAGTGA
>JAUXFB010000024.1 GCA_030620255.1 Candidatus Aminicenantota bacterium
AAAGATTTAATTTTTCAGCTTGTTCGCAAAAACCATATGGAGCATTTAATTTTCCAGTTCTGAAAAAATTATTAGCAACACATGTTCCCAAACAGAAATCTTTGTGAATACAATTTTTACAAATACCTTCAAGTTTTTCTGGTATTTGTCTCCGTAAAAGTGTTAGACCCGCACTTTTACACCATACTTCTTTTAGATTATTATCCTTCATATGACCATATATCAACTCAGGAACAGTAGTACCAATACCACACAAGGATAGCTCTCCTCCTGATAACATACCAAGAATATTTAATACATTACATTTCCCAAGATTTTTTTTTAAAAACCTTTTGATGGGATAAAAAGCAAATGGGATATCAAAAAATATATTTATTTTGCTCTCAGGCACCAATTCCTTTTCTACTTTTTTGTATAATTTTATGATTTCAGAAATTTCTAATCCCTGTTCATGAGCAAATGTATCACCACGGCCTACTTCCTGAACATGGTTAAATTTTACAGACCCACATCCTGTTTTTTGAGCAAGTTTAACAACATCTTTCATTTCAGAAACATTTCCTTTATGCAGGGTGCATATAAGCTGTGGACGAAATCCTGCTTTAACAAGGTGTTTTATACCATCAATAGCCTGGTTAAAACATCCTTTAACACCCCTTAGATCCTCATGTGTTTTTGCGCAGGCTCCGTCAATACTTACGGAAATAAAGGGTTTTTTCTTATCAGCTGCTAAAAATTCCGCCATTTCTTCATCTATCAAAATACCATTGGTTTCTATAGGACATGATAACTTCTCTTCTCTGATAATAGTAAGAATCTCTTTAAATTGAGGATGGAGTAATGGTTCTCCTCCAGTGAGTTTAACAGAACCGAGTCCTAAGGGTTTTGCCTGAATAATTGCCTTTTTCACATATTCAGGATTAACAAACTTTCCATTTTCTGGATTCTGTTGAAATTCCGGAGCAATCCAGCAGTGTTTGCATGCAAGATTGCAGGAACCTGAAATATATAGATATAAAGATGTTAAAGGGGGAATTCCCTTTGGCAGATCTAATTTTGTTTTTTTTTGTCTTGAGGTTTTATCTATATTATTTTCAGTTTCACAGGGCATCTATTCCTCCAGTTTCCTTTTTAAATTCTCTATAACAGTCTTCAGGGTTTGCCCTGTTAAAATCACCTGTTAATTGATGAGCAAGTCCAGGGCAGCTGCCATTGCAATATTGATTCCATTCACAATCCTCACATCCCGGGACCTCATTCATAGGAATATTGCGGCGGTTTCGAATATCCCACATAATTTTATTATTCTGCCAGATATCTTTTATTGAATCTGTAAGTATATTTCCAAGCTTTAATCCCGGAAGCATGCAGCAGGGAACAATGGTACCGTCATGCAGGATATCTATTTTTGAGAAAACACAGCCGCAAGCAGTTAAATACCCCATTTGCCATGTTTTTGATTTTTCACCGGTTTTTTTAGCATGCTCCATTTCAGCATACATCTTTGCCTTTGCTTGAGGTCCTGCTTGAGCATTTAAACGGCCTGGGTATCTCTTCAAAAGTTTTTCAATTATGCGCATTGCTTCAAGTTTTTCTTTATTTGTCAGAGACATAGATGCCTCATTTCTACATCCTGAACCTATTGGCATTGCTTCATTGTTGCCGAAACTATTTAATTTGATGTCTTCAAGTAGTAAATAAGCAATATTCTCAAGGTCATAAAGGTTATGGCGATTGATTGTTGTGCGCACAACAACAGGATATCCAGACTCTTTTAATAGTCTGAGAGCTTTAATTGCTCTGTCAAAACTGTTTGGTCTGCTTTTATTGTGTATCTCAGCACATGATCCATCTATGGATATTTGAATATAATCAAGGCGAATTCTTCGTTTACCCTTTTCAAATTTTTTGAGTATATTTTCATTGATTAATGTACCATTACTCAAGATGTTGTAGCGCATATTATTGGATATAACTCCATCTATTAATTCAAAAAGATCAGCACGGATAAAAGCTTCTCCACCGGTCAAACTGACATCCATTATATTTAACTCTTTAAGCTTTTTAAAAAAGTTCAGCCACTGTTCTGTACCCAGATCTTTTAATCCCTCCATTTCATTTGCATAAAAACAGTATTTGCATTTCAGATTGCATTTACCTGTTATTGATATACTAACTGTTTTTGGAGTGGGTATTATATGAAAATTGTTTTTTACTATCATTTATTCCTGTTGATCTTTAATAATTCCTATAAATCCGGACTCTTTCATTTCATTTATAAATAATTTTACCTGTTCTGCAGCTTTATCATCAGGCACTTGATCAAAGGAATTTTTTAGAGCTTTAATGATATTAACAATATTATGCTTTTTTTCACATAATTTCCAGATAAAAAGGCCTGTTGTATTAAGTACTTTTATCTGGTTTGTATCCGGATTAAAAAGTAGGGCTCCATCAATATCCTCTTCTCTAAGAACTACATCCGGGTTTTTGATATATTCAATTAAATCCTCATTTTTCGTTCTCATCTATACTCCTTAGTTGCAAAAAATTAATAAACCCAATTAATAATATTTTAAAGTTATGTAAATTATATAATACAATATATTAATGTCAAGTTTCAGAAATATGTTTTTGTTTGATCGTAAATTTCTGTAGTTTGTAGAATAAGTAGTAAAAAATAGGGAGTATGAATAATATAAGTAATGCTGATGTTGTTAAACCTCCAATAGTGCACAGAGCAAGAGAAGACCATATATCTGTTTTCCCTGGTTTTTGAAATAAGATTAAGGGAATCATCCCAAAAACTGTTGTTGAGGTTGTCATAAATATTGGTCTGATTCTTTCTTTAGTTCCAATTATTATTGATTTGATAATATCTGTTGAATTTTTCAGGTGTCTATTAATATTATCAATTAAGATGATTGCATTGTTTACAACTATTCCTGAAAGAAGAATTACTCCTATATAAGCAGATGAATCAAAGTTGTAATCCATAATGATAAATGCCCAGAAAACTCCGATTAAAGCAAGTGGGATTGAGAGCATGATCAATAGAGGTTGTAAAAAATTTTCATACAAAATTCCTAAAATCAGGTAGATCAAAAATAGGGAAAGTATTATTGCAAAATTTAGCTGACTTTCCTCCTCTTCACTCATTAAAAACCTTCTTTCCTCAAGGCTCTTTTTAAAACCCGGGGGAACTTTTAGATTATTGTATAATGTTTTATGGTATTTATCCCCACTTTTTGAAGATCCTAAATAATCCCAATTTATACTTGCAATATACTCTTGATTTTCTCGCCCGATTCCTCCTTTTTGCATTGTGAACCCAATATCCACAACATCCTTTAATCTAAATGGAATACCTTCTGAAGTCTCAAAATTCATATTTAAAATATCATCAAGTTCAAGCTTTTTTACATCAGATGATTTAATCTCTACAAATATTTCTTTATCATTAAATTTTATTTTCTGAAGACCTGAGCGTTCTCTTAATACAGAAGATATCAAATTTGAAAGATATTTGGGTGATATTTTGTAGATTTTTAATTTTTCCATATCTGGTTTAAATGAATAATATTTTTCTTTTCCTCCCCATGTCATACGAGTGTCTGTGTTGATCTCAACTTCCTTAATTCTCCTGTGATTTAATAAAGATTTTTTTATTTTATTTGTAAAATTAAGTAATTTTTCCAGGTTATAACCCTTAATTTGAATTGAATAGGGGAGAAAAGAGCCAATATTTGGATAATAATGATAACCTTCTGGATCAAATCCTCGAACTCCTACTCCAATTCCTGCAAGGTTTGTTGCCAATGCAATCAATTCCTGTTTTAGTTGATATGGGTAGGGTGAAAATTCAATCTCTTCCGGGAATGTAATAGAAACATTAGCGTATCTGAAATTCGAGTATATATGAGTTATGATCTCTTTTTTATAGGGTTTTGATAATGCAATCTTTTCAAATTTTAATATTGTATCTTTAATATCTTTAAACTCAGCACCTGAAGGGAAATATAATCCAACAGATAGCATTTCTTTATGGTACCAGCTGAAGAATCTCCCAAAAGAGACCTCTTCTTTGAAGTGAGTGTAGGAAAAAATAAATATGATAATAACAGGTAAAATTACTGTAAGGGGATATTTCAAAACAAAAGGGAAAAAGCTTCCAGTTTTAATGCGTGCTCTGTTTTTATTGATTTTTATTTCGATTCTTGCACTTAAAGAGGGTATAAGTATAAAAGAGACAATTATTGATGATACTAAAGATATTGCAATAACATATGAGAGTGGTAAATAATAGACTTTTAATCTTCCTTGAAAGTATGTGAAAGAGAAAAAAACGATTATTGTTGTTATTGTTGAAGATAATACTGGTAAAAAAACTACCCTTGCTCCTTTAACAGCTGCATCTTTAAGATTAAAACCTCTTTCTCTGTGTCTTAAAATACTATCAAAAACAACAACTGCATTGTCAACAAATAGCCCGAAACCCAGAGCTAAACCTGATAAAGTTAAAATATTCAAGGGTATTTTTAATATATAAATTACAGTAAAAGTAGTAAATACTGAGAAGAAAACAGAGGAGAATATTAATAATGAGGATTTAATGTCTCTAACAACAATAATTAATATTATAAATATAATTATTAATATAAGTGAAGCAATTTTAATGAGCTTTGTCAGGTTCTGTTTTAATTCTTTACTCTCATCCTGCTGAATTACAAATTCAACTCTATTTTTTAATTTATTTGCAAGTTGTTGGAGTTTAGTCCTTAATCTTTTTGCTATTAAGAGAGAGCTTATATTTCTTTCTTTGTATATTGTAAATCCAATAACAGGCATTCCTTGAAATCTCATCTCATTACTCAATTCCTGATAACCGAAAAATACATGTGCAATTTCTTTTAATAATATTTCTTTTTTCCCAAATTTTGTAATTACAATGTTCTGTATATCTTGAATTGTTTTAGGGTTCTCAGATAATGCTAAGGTTATTTCCTTTAATTCTTTTTTCATAGATATGGATTGAATATTATAAAAATTTTGTCTTAATCTATAATAAATGTAATCTAATGAAATTTTGAATTTTTTCAATTTATCCATATTGGTTTGGATCTTTATTTCTGGTTCAATTCCGCCTCTAAGCGCCACCCTTTCTATACCTGGTATTGATTTTAAATATGGTTCTATCTCCTTTTCAGCAATTTTTTTTAAATTATAAATTGAGTAATTCCCAATTACACCTATTGTAAAGAATGGTTTTTTCTTGAAGTCATCAGGTACATGTGTTTCAATACTTGGCTTTTGAACCTGAACAGGGAGGTTTTTTTGAAGTTTGTTTAATCTTTCTCTAAGGATCACATTTGCAAAATCCATTCTAGTATTTCTGTTAAATTCAATTTCAAGTTCTCCGTTTCCTTGAGTTGCCCTGCTTTTTAGTTTTGAGATTCCCTTTATTTGCATTATTTCTTCTTCTGCAGGTAAAAGCACTTTATCCAACATTGTATCAGGGCTTGCACCGCTCCATAAATATTTTACATTTAAAGAGGGTAAATCTTCCTCTGGAACAAGCTCAATAGGTGTGTTTTTAATTGAGTAGAATCCCAATAGTATAATAATTGTAAAAAAGATAATTGCAAGAACAGGACGATCGATTATCTTGTTCATAGTTCCCTTTTTTATTTCCTTTCTTCTTTTTTGATCTTTTTTTTCTCTTTAAGTTCCTCTAATATCTCATAAAATACAGGAATAAGAATTAGAGTAAGTAAAGTTGTAAATATAAGGCCTCCAATAATAACAACTGCAAGAGAGTGTTGAAGTTCCGATCCTGTTTGTTTCATCATTGCCATTGGAATAAGACCAGATATTGTTGTAAAAGTGGTCATTAAAATGGGTCTTAATCTTACTTTAGATGCTCTTATTATTGCTTCTCTTATTTTCCAGCCCTGTTTTCTCAATTGGTTTGAATATTCTATTTTTACAATAGCATCATTAACCCCGATCCCTATTAAAACTAAAATACCTATTCCAGAAATGATATTTAAGGAGTTCCCGGAAATTAAAAGGAAGAGGAAAGCTCCAATAGCTCCCATTGGCACAGTGAGCATAATTATAAAAGGTTGGACTAGATTTTCAAATTTAGCTGCCATTATCATATAAACAAGAATAATTGCAAGAAATATGGCTTGTTCTAAAGAATCGAAGGCCTTTTTTCTTTCTTCTTTTTCACCGGAAAATATAAATCTTGTATTAACTGGAAGTTCAATATCTTCAAGCTTTTTTTCAGCTTTTTTTATAACATTATCAAGCCTTGCGCCTTTAACTTCCCCTGAGATCAAAAAGTATCTTTCTTGTGACTCTCTTGATATTTCTTTTATTGATGGAAGTTCTTTTACATAAATCAGATCTCTTAAGTAATAAGAGTTATTCTTAATTGAGATTGGAATAGATAATAGTTGATTGATTCCCATTATGCCTGTGATAGGAACTCTGACAAATATATCGTAGCTTTTTTGATATTTTTTCAACTCTCCTGCTCTTTGTCCTCTAACTGCTTGATTTATGAAATTTGCTACCTCCCTCTTTGTTATATTAAGTTGATTTAAAATGGCTTGTTTGAATTTGATATTAAATAGAGGCTTCCCTTTAGAATAGGTTGATTTAAGGTCAAACAGACCTTTAAGATTTTTTATTCTTGAAGATATTAAATTTACTGCTTTTCTGCCTTCTTTTATATCTTCATAAAAAACTTTTATTTGAAAATTCTCTCCACTTGTTGACAGGTATTGTGATAGAGTGTTTTTTTCAAGGAAAATGGAAAAATTTAACAGATCTTCTTGTTTTAAGATTACTCTTGTTTTGTTCATTATATCAGAGCGGAATTTATGAGATTTGCATTTTACTAAATAGTGTATGCTGTTTACTGAGAAATCTTCGCTTCTTGCAGCAAATTTTGATACTGCACCTGATTCTGTATATACAAAATCAACGCCTTTTATACTTGAAAGTTTTTTTTCGATTTTAGAAGCAATTATATTGGTTTCTTCAAACCCGTATATTGGGGAGGTATTTGCTTTGATTTCAAATTTTGAGCTTTCAGGGGTAGGTAGTAGCTCTTTCTTCAAAATTAAAAATGTTGCAAAAATAGATAATATAACTATCAAGCATATCCAAAGAGCAATGATTTTTTTATTCATTACCTTTTCAAGGATTTTATGATAATAAATATCAAAATTTTCATATAAAACATTAAACCATCTGAAAATTGGTTTTAGTAAAAATTCTAAGGAAATTATTAAATATTTAAATAAGTATTTAAATATACTATATATTCCAGCAATAATAAAATATAAGATATTTCCGATAATTTTAAAGGGAACTAGTAATATGAAGTTTATCCATTGTAAAGGAAAGTAAAACCATTTTTTACTTGTCTCTTTTTCAGAATCTTTATAAGAGTCTAATTTAAATGCTTTTTTGAATACTGAAATAGCAGGAAGAAGAGTTACTGCAACAATTAATGATGAAATAAGTGAAAATGAAACAGTAAGTGCCTGGTCTCTAAATAATTTTCCTGTTATACCATAAAGATAAATAACTGGAATAAAAATAGATATAGTTGTAAATGTTGATGCAGTTATTGCTCCACTTACCTCTTTTGTCCCGTGAATAATAGAAGGTATGAGCTTTTTATCGTCTCTATGCCTATGAATGGATTCAAGAACAATAATGGAATTATCCACAAACATACCTACACCAAGAACCAATCCGCCCAATGACATGATATTAAGATTGACTTTAAAAAAGTACATAAGAACAAAAGTCGAAATAACTGATACAGGAATAACTGTTGAAACGAGAATTGGATCCCTGAAATTTTGTAGAAATAGAAGAAGTACAAAAAATGCAAGTAATGCTCCAAGGTAGAGAGAATACTTCAAAGAATTGATTGAAGAGGTGATAAGTTCAGCTTCTTTTGCTATTACGGAAAATTCAAGGTCTTTGAACTCTTTTTCCATATCTAAGAGACATTGCTCTGCTGTGATTGTTGCACTCACAGTATTTCCAGCTGATTCTCTATATATTAAGAGAGCTATAGATTCAGATGAATTAAATCTTATATCCCCCTGTTTTATTTTATTTTTATAGAAAGCTTTTCCAATATCTTTAATTAAAACATTTCTGTTTTTTAATTTTGTTACTACAATTTCATCAATTTGCTCAGGGGTTCTAATTTCACTTTCTATTTTAAGGGTGTATTTAAACTTATCTTTTTTTACTGTTCCTCCGCTTTGGAAAATATTATTATTTTTTATTGCAGAAATAACAGTATCTAAATTAGTACCTATGTTTTTTATTTTTTCTGGATCAATCTCAACTGAAATTTCTTCTTCATTTCCACCTCTGATCTCAACTCTTGCAATACCTTCAACCTGTTCTAATCTTGGTTTAATTATGAATTCAGCTGTTTCTTTGAGGTTTTTCATATCCAGTGTCTTACTTTTCAATATAGTAGTGATTATTGGAGATGAAGATGGATCCCATTCAAGTATGATGGGAGGTTCGCAGTCTTCAGGAAGTATCCTTCTCATCTCCTCAATTTTTTCTTTAGTGTGAAGTAAAGCAAAATCCATATCAGTTCCCCAGTGAAACTCAAGGGTTATTATTGATATTCCTTCTTTTGATATTGAATTCACTTTTTTTACACCTGCAATTGGTGCAAGTGCTGATTCTAAGTAAAAGGTAATAAATTTCTCTATCTCTTCTGGTCCGGAACCTTGATATTCTGTTAAAACTGTGATTTTAGGATAGCTTAAATCAGGTAAAAGGTTTATTGATAGGTGGGTGAGAGAAATATATCCTAATAATATTATTCCAATAAAGAACATAATTGTTCCTATTGGTCTTTTTACTGATAAGTCTGTGATGCCCATTTTATTTTATGATTTTTACTTTAGACTGGTGAGCAAGTGTTAATTGTCCTTCAATCACTACTATATCACCTTCTTCAATACCTTTTTTTATTTCGGTTTGTTCATCATTGTGATGTCCAATTTCAACATATTTCCATAATGCTATTTTATCTTTCACTACAAATACTAAAGAACGTCCCTGTCTTACAATTATTGCGTTATTTGGAAGGTTTAAAGTGTTTTTAAATACTTTATATTCAATATCCATTTCAGCATGCATCCCAGGATAAATAAGATTTTTTTTATTATCAACCTTCACATATATTGTAATGGTTTTATTTTCATGGTCTACTTCCGGGCTAATTGAT
>JAUXFB010000270.1 GCA_030620255.1 Candidatus Aminicenantota bacterium
CCATCATACCAATAACCTGAGTGTCATTTAAAAAATCTTCCGGGAATAAAGGTCTTATTGGTCTATCAATTAACCTTGAAAGTAAAACCTCTCTTTCTGAGGGTTTACCCTCTCTTTTAAAAAAACCCCCCGGGATTTTTCCAGCAGCATAATTACTTTCTCTAAAATCTACAATCAATGGGAAAAAATCTTTACTCTCTTTCTCTACTTCTTTCATATTCGCAGTAACAAGTAAAACATTGTCCTTATATGTTAAAACTGCAGATCCATTTGATTGTTTGGCCCATCTATGAATATCAATCTTAAGCTTAGAGCCACCTACTTCTATTTCAATACTTTTTTGCATTACTTTTCTCCTTTTCCTTTAATACATATGATAAAAAATAAAAATGTTATTCCAAGAGATAAGAACTACAGGAATAAGCTTATAAACACTATATTCCATAGAGTAAACCCTGAAGGAATAAAATCAGAAACATTATGTTTTACCAGATTTATTTATTTTCTTAATTTTAGTTCCTTAATCAATTTTAAATATTTTTGATAATCTTCTCTTTTTAAATACTGTAATAATTTTCTTCTTCTAGAAACTAATCCTAATAATCCCCTTCTAGAATGATTATCTTTTTTATGACTCTTAAAATGTTCAGTCAAACTCTTAATTCTCGTTGTTAAGATTGCTATCTGCACCTCAGTTGAGCCTGTATCTTTATGATCTCTCTGAAATTTTGAAATCAATTTCTGCTTACCTGCAACTGTAATAGACACACTTTCCTCCTATTTTTACATTATAGTATTTAATTTTACCAAAAATATTACAATTTGTAAACCAAAATTCTTTAAATTATTAATTGCTGGTCTATCCAACAATTGGGACTAACAATTCATCAGGCACTTGTATACCAATAATAGTGTAAACTTTCTGGAGGTTAATTCTAAAAAAATTATCAAATATATCAATATCTGGAGTATAATTTTCTTTACCAAACCACCAGAACCAATCACTTCCCTCAGCAATATATATATATTTATCAATCTCTTTTATCTGCTCTTCAGATAAATTTGCTCTATTTCCTTCAATCACATCTTTTGTCTTTTTTAATAATCTCCATGCTTTTCTATCCAATTCATCACCTATCCATATATCAAAATTTCCATTAATCCATGAACCCGAACAAAAATGAGTTATAGCCCCACATTTCATATCAAGAACCTCTGAAAATGTGACTGTCTCAACATTTTCATCCTCAGTAATTAACCTGAAAAATTCTCTAAGAAAATCTCGACCCGAATTTGAATAATACTCCCATGGATTTTCACCATCAAGTATTATTGGCACAACACAATCCCTGTTATCAGATACTCTTATTGCCTTAATTCTTTCAATCAAATCTTTAGCAGCCTTATCAAAACTCATATTTTGATAGTGAAAGCCTATTAAATCAGAAATACAATGATCTCTAAAAAATATTCTTATTTTTTTATCTTTAAGCAAATAAGGTTTGTATAAAACTTCAGGATTTTGAACAATAGAATTTGAATCTCTATTAATTGGAATAGATATTGATTTGCTTAAATTAATCTCATCACTTGCTGTCCACTTAAGCCCAAATCCATCAAGAATATTTACAACCTCTTCAGACAAACTTCCCTCAGAAGGCCACATGCCATTAGGTCTATTTCCAAACATTCTTTCCATATAATCCAATGCCAATCCTACTTGACTAATTGCATCCTGCTTCCAATTAAAATTCAAATCATATTCAGGCAAATATGGGTTTGAGTTTTTTCCTTCCTTTGGATCTATTAAAAGAGGTAAAATTGGATGATAAAATGGACTTGTTGAAATCTCAATTTGTCCTGATTCATAAAATCTTTTATATTCAGGAATAATACTTTTTAACAATTCCATTTCCTTTTTTTCAATAATTTGTTTATCTTCTTCTGAAAAATTTTCTCCCTTTTCAATCAATCCTCTTATTATTTTATCTTCTTCCTTATACTGTTTATCAAAATAACATAACTGGAACCATATCTGTAAATCTCTTAACTCATTTACAGAAAAAACATTTCCCCAATCTGACAAACCCCTTGAAATAGCTTCTTCCTTTTTAGTATAAAGATAATTATATCTTGGAAAAGGTTTTATAAGATTATTATAATTAGCAGAAAAAAAATGTCTTACTAAAAAATCAATATCATCTTTTTTTAGATTTTCAGCATTCTTTATAAAAATATCCTGAAAGACATCTCTTTCTCCATTTATATAGCCTTCCAATTGTACAAGCAAAGATGGAACAAGATTATAAGTTGCTTTAATCCCAGAAAAATCTTTAAGAATATTGACCATACCATAATAATCTTTCAAAGCATGTAGCCTTACCCATGGAAGATCAAATCTATCACAAAAAGGGTTCTTATAAAAAGGCTGGTGCATATGCCATAATATGGCAATCTTTACCTTTGACAGGTTATTCTCCTTTCTCTAAAAATTCACATAAAACGCCTGAAAAGCTTTTGGGATGTGCAAATGCTATTTTAGCATTATGAGCACCAATTCTTGGTTCCTTATCCAACATCGTAACACCATTATTCTCAAGTTCTTTTATCTGATGTTTTATATTATCAACCTCATATGAAATATGGTGCATACCTTTTCCTCTTTTTTCCAAAAATTTTGAAATGGGAGAATCCTCTGATAAAGGTTCCAGAAGTTCTATATGAACATCACCAACTTTAAAAAAAGCTGTTTTAACCTTTTGCTCTTTAACAACTTCAGTCCCGAGAAATTCAAGACCCAGTACATCTGTATATCTCCTTATTTCTTCTTCAAGATTATCCACTGCAATTGCAATATGATCAATTTTTTTTATCATAAATTCCTCCAAAAAATAACTTTATTAACCCCAGATAATATCTCAATAATCACTTAAAATCAACAGAGGGGGGGCACTCAACAGAGGAACAGAGGGGGGTCAGAACAGAGGGGGGTCAGGTCTTGAATTGCCACTTTTTTTTAATTATCAAGATTTTTCTACTCTCTTGATTACTTTACTTACAGTTGAATAGTGTACACCTAAATATTCA
>JAUXFB010000273.1 GCA_030620255.1 Candidatus Aminicenantota bacterium
AGATTTATTAACGCCAATAGCAATGGACAAGGGATTGAAGTTTGCAATAAGAGAGGGTGGTAGGACAATTGGAGCAGGTTCTGTAACTGAGATTATTGAGTAAAACATGGCTAAGAGCGATAAACGAATAAGTATAAACCTTATGTGCAAAGACTGTAAAGAGAAAAACTATTCTACATATAAGAATAAACAGAATACAACGGACAAATTGAATTTGAAAAAATATTGTCCAAAGTGTAGAAAACATACAGAGCACAAGGAGGTCAAATAGGTCAGTAGTTCAATTGGTAGAGCACCGGTCTCCAAAACCGGCTGTTGGGGGTTCGAGTCCCTCCTGACCTGTTTTTAAAGAAGATGAATAAAAAGAAAGGAAATATTTTTAAACGTATTGGAAATTATTTAAACGAGGTTAAAGGTGAATTAAAAAAGGTAACATGGCCTAATAAAAATGATATGCAAAAGACAACAATTGCAGTAATTATTTCATCATTGATATTTGGGATATATTTGTTTTTAGTAGATGTTATCTTTTCAAAAATTATTGGCGAGGTAATAGATTTAATAAAATAGAAAATGTCTAAAAAATGGTATGTAATTCACGTGTTTTCAGGTTCTGAGGAATTTGTGTTTAAAGCACTTGAAGAAAAAATTAAAAAATTTAAAATGGGTGATCACATTGAGAAAATTGTAATACCAAAAGAGAATGTAATTGAAATCAAAGATGGTAAAAAAGTTGTAAGTGAAAAAAGATCTTTCCCGGGATATATGTTAATAAAAATGGATATGGATGATAAAAATTGGTATTTTGTGAGAAATACTTCCAAAGTGACTGGTTTTGTTGGAGCAGGGAAGAAACCGAAACCTCTATCTGAGAAAGAAGTTTCAACTATTTTAAAACACATTGAATTAACTCAAGCTACACCTCAACCTAAATATCATTTTGAAGTAGGGGAAGCAATAAAGATTATTGATGGTCCATTTCTTAATTTTAATGGTGTTGTAGATGAGGTTCAAGAAGAGAAAAATCTATTAAGGGTTATAGTTACGATTTTCGGTAGACCAACACCAGTTGATTTGAATTTTTTACAAGTTGAAAAAATTTAGGAGATAGATAAATGGCAGGTCCAAAAAAGAAACAAGTTGTAACGAGCTTTAAGCTTCAATTACCAGCTGGTAAAGCAACGCCCGCACCTCCAGTTGGCCCAGCATTAAGCCAAAATGGATTGAACATAATGGAATTTGTAAATCAATTTAATAAAGCAACATCAAAAATGGAAGATGGAATGATTGTACCAGTTGAGGTTATGGTACATCATGACAAGACATTTAGTATTAAATATAAGACCCCACCGGTTTCTTATTTGTTAAAAAAAGCAGCAGGTATAATGAAGGGATCAGGTGAACCAAATAAAGAGAAAGTTGGGAAAGTAACAAAAAAGCAAGCAGAAGAGATTGCTAAGATAAAAATGCCTGATTTAAATACTAATGAAATTACAGAGGCTTTAAAAATAGTAGAAGGGTCAGCAAGATCTATGGGACTGGAGATAAAAAATGACTAAAAGAGGAAAATCATATTTAAATGCAAAGGGGAAAATTGAAGAGAAAGAGTATCCTGTTGGAGAAGCAATTTCTTTATTGAAAGATATTAAATCATCCAAGTTTGATGAATCTGTTGATATTTCAGTGAGACTTGGAGTTGACTCGAAATACCCTGAACAAATGGTTAGGGGAACCGTTGTTTTACCTTATGGTACAGGAAAGGTCATAAGAGTACTTGCTATTGCTTCTGTAGAGAAACAAAAAGAAGCTGAACAAGCTGGAGCGGATTTTGTAGGTGGAGAGGAAATTGTGGAAAAGATTAAAAAAGAGAATTGGTTTGATTTTGATGTGCTTGTTTCTACTCCAGATATGATGAAGCATATTGGAAAACTTGGAAAGTTACTAGGACCAAAAGGATTGATGCCCAGCCCAAAAGCAGGAACAGTTACTTTTGATATAAAAGAAGCTGTAAGTGATATAAAGAAAGGAAGGATAGAATTTAAAGTAGATAAAACCGGGATTATAAATTCCTGTATTGGTAAGATTTCTTTTAATACAAATGATATAGCTTCCAATGTAAAAAATTTTATTGGAGCTATATTAAAAGCAAGGCCCGTTTCTTTAAAAGGTAAATATGTTAAATCAATTTATGTTAGCTCAACAATGAGCCCTTCCATTAAATTAAGTATGCGGGAATTTGAAAAATAGTTGAGGAGGATTCAATGACTGGTACACAGAGTTTAAAAAGAAAAAAAAAGGAAGTTGAAAACTTGGGAGAATTATTTAGCAATAACGGGGTGTATCTTTTTGATTATAGAGGATTAAATGTTGCTGAATTTGAGGATTTAAGAAGTAGGGTAAAGAAAATTGGAGCAAATGTTAAAGTTATAAAAAACAGGATTGCTATAAAATATTTTGAAGAAAAGAAAGAAAAACATGGTAGAGAACTTTTTAATGGACCAACTGCTGTTGCATATGCTGATGAGAATTTTATTGAAGTTGCAAAAATTCTTGTAGATTTTGAAAAGGAGAGTAAAAAGATAAAAATAAAACCTGGGTTTATTGAAGATGTTTTTGTAGATATTAATAAGGTAAGAGAAGTTGCAAAGCTTCCAAGCAAAGAACAATTAATGGCGCAAATTGCTTTTTCAGTAGCAATGCCTTTGAAAAAATTTGGAATGTCTTTGTCCGCTCCTCTTAAGAACTTTATAGTCTTATTGAATAATTTAAAGGATAAAAAAGGAAAGGAGGAAAATAATGGCTGAATTTAAAAAGGAAGATTTTTTTAAGCATCTTGATAATTTGACTGTACTTGAGCTGTCAGAATATATCAAAGAATTTGAAGAAAGGTATGGTATTAAAGCAGAAATGGCAGCTATGCCAGTTACTGGTGGTGCTGTTTCTACTGCAGATGCAGAAACTCAAGAGGAGAAAACCGATTTTGATATTGTGTTAAAAACAGTGGGTTCTAAGAAGATTAATGTTATTAAAGTAGTAAGAGAGATTACTGATTTAGGATTAAAAGAAGCAAAA
>JAUXFB010000193.1 GCA_030620255.1 Candidatus Aminicenantota bacterium
AAACACTATGCAGGGATGAAAATGGTTAGAGAAAAAGACGCTATATATTTTGCGATTTGTATATTTGATTCACATTTAAAAAATATAAGAGAGATTTATCGTTATACACATCCTTTTTTCAAGCGAAAACGAAAAATCAATCATGTAAATATTCGAGTTTCTTCTTATTTTGTTTTTAATAATAAAATTTTTGTTGATGGGGGAAAAGGCATTATAAATGTATATGATGAAAATGGAAAAATGCTTTACACCATTAATCATGAGTTCGAGCCAATAAAGATTAGTAAAGATGATAAAGAAAGGTATATTGAATTCTGGAAATCTGACATAAAAGCTGAATATAAAGTTTATAAGCAAAGGCTGGAATTTCCAACTTACTTTCCTGCTATACGAGATTTTCAGGTAGCTAATGGCAAGATCTATGTATTGACCAACAAGAAAAAAGATGGGGAAAATGAGCTGATTATTTTTAATTTAAAGGGAAAACTGTTGAAGAAAACAATGGCTCCTCTTTTAGAAACCAATATGATTCTTCCTCACCTTTTCTGTTATTATACAATACAAAATAATAGAATATACAAATTGGTTGATAATCAAGACAAAGAAACATGGGAACTACATATAACAGAACCTCTGCTTGCAAACAGGTGATTTAATGAAGCGAATTTTTTATTTTATTCAGCCTTATAGCCTTATTTACTGAATGTCCAATGTTGAGACCTGACCCCCTAGCTTTACTAAATGTCCAATGTTGAGACCTGACCCCTGGTCCTATTATTCTAATTCGTATTTTTTTATCTTTGCAATCAAGTTAACCCTTGAAATCTTCAATATTTTTGCAGCTGCTGTTTTATTCATATTTGTTTTTGTTAATATTTTTTTGATATGTTCTTTTTCAACTTCTTGAAGGCTTTTAAGAGTCAAATCATCAGGAAAATCTTTTGATATGTAGGAATTTTCCAGAAAGTAATGGGGTAAAGATTTCTTTGTTAACTCATTGCTTGTTTCAATGATTGTTGAGCTATTAATGGTATTCATTAATTCTCTGACATTTCCAGGGAAATTATAACTATTAAATATATTTAATAAATTAGTTGAGATTCGCTTTATGTTTTTTTTATATTTTTTATTGTATATTTTCAAAAAATGATTTGCAAGCAATGTAATGTCTCCCTTTTTTTCTCGCAAAGGGGGAAGGTATATGGAATTAATGTTGAGTCTGAAAAAAAGGTCTTTTCTGAAGTTACCTTTTTGTATTTCTTCATAGAGATTTTTATTTGTAGCAGCTATGATTCTTACATTTACCTTTATATTTTTAATTGAGCCAAGTTTGTAGAATTCCTCTTCTTGTAACACTCTCAATAATTTCACCTGAATGGGTAAAGATAGCTCTCCTATCTCATCTAAAAATAGTGTTCCTCTATTAGCATCTTCAATAAATCCTTTTTTATCTTTTATTGCACCTGTAAAAGCTCCTTTTTCATGTCCAAAAAATTCAGAAGAGAATAATTCGTTTGCAAAACTTCCAGCGTTTACAGCCACAAATTTGTTTTCTCTTCTGTTACTTATATTGTGTATAGCTCTGGCAATTAACTCTTTTCCTGTTCCGCTTTCACCCCAGATTAAAATGCTGTTATCAGCAGCAGCAAATTTTTCAGCATAATGGAATATATCTAACATCTTTTTATCCTGAGTAATAATATCCTTAAAACTCTCTTTAAATTTCAAATTGTACATAGCTGAGGGTTTATCAATTTGAGTTTTTGATTTTTCAAATTCAATTTCTTCTACAGCTGAATTTAAGATTTCAAGTAATTTTTTTTCCTCAACTGGTTTTAATAGATAGTCATAAGTAGATAATTTCATTGATGTTATAGCCAGGTCAATATCCTCAACTCCAGTGAGTACAATGGTAATGATGCTCATATTATTTTCTTTTATGTGTTTTAAGATATCTAATCCTGTGATGTATGGCATATCCATGTCCAGAAGCAAAATATCAAAATTACCATGCTCCAGGGTTTGAAATGCTTTTCTGCTATCTTGTAATGTATGTACCTCGAATCTACCCGATTGCAGCAAGAAAATTCTCAGGAAATTCAAAATAGCCTGATCATCATCTATAACAAGTATTTTATACATTATTTATTGTTCCTCTTTTTTTTGTTCCATTGTTTTTATTGGAATATAAATTCTAAAAGTTGTTCCATGATTTAATTTACTATCAACTTCAATTCTGCCAAAATGTTCTTTGATGATTCTAAATGAAATTGACAAGCCCAAACCAGTTCCTCCCTTATCCCTTTTTGTGGTGAAAAACGGATCAAAAATAGATTTTTTTGTTTTTTCATCCATTCCTTTTCCATTATCCTTTATTTTTATCATAATATGATTCAGTTCCTCATTGAACCTGGTTTTAACCTCTATCTTGCCGAAACCATTTTCAATAGCTTGAGAAGCATTTACCAGCAAATTGACAATAACTTGTTCCATTTTTTGGATATTGCCTTTAAATTTTGGGATATTTGGATCAAGATCTAATTCAACGGATGCGCATCTTCTTATCTGATTCTCAACCAGTCTTAAACTATTGTTAACAACGTGATTGATCTGGATATTATCTGATAATAATCCTTCGTCTTTTTTTGCATAATTTCTCAACCCATCTACGATCTTTTTTATTCTATTAGTACCATTCACCATATCATCTATCAAAACAGGGATATTTTCTTTAAAAATATCATATTTTAGCCGGGCAATGGTTAAGTCTTTGTAATCCCCAAAATAACCATCAAGTATGGGGAATATATCATTGAAAGATTCTTTAATGATTTTTATGTTCCCGCGGATAAAAGTATTGGGGTTATTTACTTCATGAGCAATTCCTGCTACCAATTTCCCGAGTGATGCTAACTTATAAGATTGTAAAAGTTGAAATTCCATTTGTTTTTGTGTGGTTATATTAGTGCATATTTCAATAATTTTATCAACATTTCCTTCATTGTTGAGTATGGGGTATGTATTAAGTAAATAGTATTGCCCATCAGATTTTTTTTCTGTTGTTTTAGGTTCTGCTGTTTTAAATGATTCAATAGCCGGGCAATCATTGCAAATACTTTCTCTTTTAAACAATCTTTCGTAACACTTGCCTTTAACTCCGATCTCCTTGTTGTTGGACATAGTGATATTAAAATCAGGGTCTACTACAATTATGGTATCAGTTATGGCATTAAAGAAAGCCTTAAGTTCCAGTTGCCCCTTATTACATTTCTCAGTAAGCTCCAGTAATTTTTTATTTTTTAATAATAAAATTTTCTTTTGTTTCTCAAGGTCAAATGTTCGCTCTTTTACAATTTCTTCTAAATAGTTTTTCCTGTTGATTAAATTTCTTTCCAGTTCTTTTTTAAAGCGGATATCTTTGTAAATTGCTTCAATATTAGTACTGCCTTTACTCTCTACCAATATAAAAGATCCAATAAAGGGGTGTAAATTCCTCTTTATGTCAATTAAATTTAATTCAAAGCTGCCTAAATATTTTTTTTTCTTTAACTGTTTTATGATTATTGGCCATACTTTACCAGCATTTTCATATAATTCATCTTTTATATAGTGTAAATCTGAATTTTTGGGAAAATCAATGATTTCATAAAATGCTCTGTTAGCTTTAATAATTTTTCCGGAAAAGTCTGATATGGTTATACCATCAGGAGCATTATTGAATAAATCCTGATACATTTTTTTTGACTCTTCCAGTTCCTCTGTCTTTTTTCTAACCAGGTTTTCAAGATTTCCCACATATTTTTCTAATTCTATTTTTAGATCCTGTTTTTCAGTTGCTTTTGAAATCAAAGCTGAAACCTCTATTAATAATTTTTTTTCCTCTTTTAAAAAGGAGATTGGTTTGCTGTAGCAAGCCCGAATAACACCTCTTTTCTTTTTATTCACGATTATATCTTTTTTCAAAATGTTTATAAGCTTTTTATTAGTACATTCTTTATTGCCATAGATTATACCATCTACTTCAAAATGAGCTGTAGTAATTTTAGGATATTGAAATCC
>JAUXFB010000120.1 GCA_030620255.1 Candidatus Aminicenantota bacterium
AAATCCAGGTTTTATAAAAGTACTAATAAAGATCATATTGAATTTTTTTATAGATTGGGTCAGATCTATTTTAAAAATAAAAATTTCAAAAAGGCTATGTCCCAATTCTTGAAGATCCGTAAATTGGAAGAAAAATATAAAAAAACAGATTATTATATTGACAAAGTAAATAACATATAATATATTAAGACCAAAGAGAGGTTGAAATGTCAAAAACACTAAGGGTAATTAGTTTAAGTATTGTAATATTATTTATTTTTAGCTTATTTCCGACAAATAGTTATGCAAATGAGATTAAAGAGGTAAAAGTTGGAAGTTTAATGGGATTCCTTTATACAAAAGATTGTAAAACTCCTGTAAAAGATGCTCAGGTCATATTAACTCGTGTAAAGAAAGATAAAGAGGAAGAATATACGGGTGAAGAGGTATTTAAATCCGAGATAACAGATTCAAACGGAGATTATAAATTTATTGATACTCCTGTTGGTAATTATAAAATTTCCATAAAGCTTGATAATAAAAACTATAAAGTAAAGAAAATTGATTTTTTAGCTACAATAATCGAAGGAAAAACCTCATATATATCATTTTGTCTGAAAATAAAGAGATCTGTTGCAATAATTATAGATGGAACTTCAGCAGCAGCAGCATTGGGCGCTGCAGTAGCTGGTGGTGCAGAAGAGGGAGCAAGTCCTACGAAGAAGTAGCAAGCAAATAGTTTTGAGTTGAAAAAAGAACCATTTAACTAATCAACCATTAGTCCAATCAACCAAGTGTAAGTGTAAGTGTCAGTGCATGTGAGTGATGGGTGAATGAGTGGATGGGTAAATGGGTAGATGAGTAGATGGGTGAATGAGTAGATGAGTAAATGAGTGAAGAGAGGTCTTTCGCTCCTATCTCCTAACTCCTTTTTACTTTTCCCTTTTGCCTTTTTCCTTCCTCCTCCTCTAACCCCCAAATCCTAAATCCTACCTTCTTTTGCCTTTTTACTTTTTCCTTTTGCCTTTTTACTTTTTCCTTTTGCCTTTTTCCTTCCTCCTCCTCTAACCCCTCATCTCCTATTGCCTCTTTCATCTTTTTCATATATAATTTATGTATGTCTTTTATCAGGAAAGGATTATTTGTAATTATTTTGTTTTTAATTTCCTTGAACCTCTTTTCTGAGGATTTTTTTAAGGTTAAGGAAAAAATAGTAAAAGAATCCTGGAAAAAAATCTCTTTTTTATATTTATCTCCAAAGCTTTCAATTAAAAACTTAGGGTATTCAAATAATATTTATTTAATGGGAAAAGATTCTGAACCTGATTGGACAGCGGATCTGGGTTTACAAGTAGTTCTTTCCTCGATCTTTTTAAATCGTTTTATCTTTCAGATTGATGAATTTCCATATTATTCATTTTATGCAAAACTCAAAGATGAGCGTTCATTTAATAATATTTTTGGATTTAATATATATTCATATGTTGGGTTTTTTAATCTAAAATATCAATTTGAGAAGAAGTATGTTAAACAGCGTCCAACAAAAGAATTTGGAAGGCGGGTCAGACAAAATCTTATTAACCATACCCTTTCTTTGGATTTTGGGACACATGACAATTTTTTTCTGAATTTTTATATTAAACAAAATGAAATTAAGTATATAAATGAATTATATCTTGATGAATATGATTTAAGTGATCTTTTAAACCATAAAGAATATTGGGGCGGTATTAGCTTAAATAAAATTATATTTTCAAGAACTATTCTATGTTTAAATCTTGATTATTTTGAACAGAATTTTGATTATTCAAAAGAGAGAAATAGAATTGGGAAACAGGTTTCAATTGGGATAAAGTTTCCGGAGATAAGCAGTATAAGAGGGAGTTTTCAGTATGGACTCAGGATTTATGAGCCCTCAAACCCTTTATTTGAAAATTTCACAAAACCTTTTGGCTCAGGTGATATTTCAATAAGTTTATTCAGGAAGTTAAAGATTAATTTTAATTACATAATAGATAATATCTTTTCATATTGGCAAATGAACTCAGCTTATAATCAAAAATCCATAGGAACAGGTATTGAATATTACTTAAGTAGAAAATTAAAATTGGGATATAAGTATAAAACTAATAAATTATCCTTTACAGATTTATATGAAGGAATAGAAATAAGAGAGGATAATTTCAATACTAATTCCATTTATATTGGAATTAAGGTATTTAAAAAAATGGGTATTGGTATTGAGTACTCCAGGTATAGGGGTGATTCAACAGAGCCTGGTTTTAAAAGGAGTTATGATTTTATTGGAGGTTATATTACACATGAATTTTAAAAATTTTTTATTTATGTTTTTTATATTTACATCTTTTATTTTTTCTGTTGATCAAGGAGATAAGAGCTACTCTTATAGTATTGGTCCAAAAGATCTTTTAACGATCAATGTTTTTGAGGTCCCTGAATTAAATATAACAGTCAGGGTATCAGAAGATGGCTCTATTGTAACTCCTTTGTTGGGTAATATTAATGTTGCAGGACTGTCTCGTTTTCAACTTGAAAAGAAGCTTGTAAAACTTCTGGAAAAGAATTATTTGAAAAGTGCTCAGGTAACAGTATTTATAAAAGAGTATCAAAGTAAATTGGTTTCTGTTATTGGTGCAGTAAAAAATCCTGGTAATTATGAATTGGTCGGGAGACAAACTCTTTTGCAGATGATTTCAATAGCAGGTGGTTTAACAGAAGCTGCGTCTGATAGAATTGTTATTATACGTCAATATAAAAACGGCAAAAGTGCTTCTCTTGTGATTAACCTCGATGAATTGATGCTAAAAGGTAATCCCAAGCTGAATATTCCTTTACAAGCAGCTGATATAATAAATATATCAGTGGAACGCTATCTTGATATATATGTTTTTGGCCAGGTTAAAAAGCCGGGACATATAAAGATGAAAAAGGATGGTAATGTAACACTTCTCAGGGTTATTGCCCAGGCTGGAGGATTTTCAGAACGGGCTAGAAAATCTTCAGTGTTGATTAAGAGAAAAGTAAATGGAAAAGAGATGAAAATAAAGATTAATGTTAAGAAGATTTTAAGAGGAAAGAGAAAGGATTTTATTCTTGAGAATAATGATATAGTACATGTTCCTGAGAGCATGTTGTAGAAAGTATGTGTTCTTTTTAATATATTTTATTTTAGGAGAAAATAATGGTTCATGAAAACGATTTGCCAATAATATCAGAAGAAAAATTTCCTTTTGATAAATATTGGAAAATAATTAAGCCAAAATTACATATAGTCATATTTATTACTCTATTTTTGGTTATTGGTGCATGGATAAAGGAATCATTAAAAACCCCAATGTTTAATGCAACTGGACTTTTAATGATCGAACCTGAAAGAGATATAATTAATTTTGGGAATAGCTATTCTTTTTATGGTTACAGGAACGAATATTTTAATACTCAAATAAAGATATTAAGAAGTCGTTCGTTGAGTAAAGCTGTTATGGAAGAAATGGTCTTATATGGGGTTGATTTTAATAAAGTCTCAATAGGAGGTATGTCTGTTAACCCTATAGAGGATACAAGACTTGTTTATATAAGTTATAGTTCAAGTGATGCGGAGGTTGCAGCAAAACTTGTAAATACATTGTTTGAAAAAATTATAGAATTCAATATTAATATAAAAACAAAGTCTTCTAAACAAACTTCAGAGTTTATAAGTAAACAGATAAAGAATTTAAGGATTAATTTAGCTCAAAAAGAGGCAGAACTACAGGAATATGGAAAACGAAAGGGATTATTTTACCTATCTCGAAAAGATAGTACAGTTGTTGAAAAATTTTCTGATCTAAATAAAGCTTATACAAATATTCAGATTGATAGAGTTAATAAACAAGCAGGCTATGAGGAATTAAAGGGAAGGAGTTTTGAAGATTATTCTCAGGTGAAGCAGAGTCAGCTTATAAGCAATCTTAAATCTAATTATTCCAATTTGGAAAGTGATTATAAGAAAAAATCTCAAATATTTAAAGAATCTTATCCTGCAATGAAACAAATTAAGTCTCAGATGGATACACTTAAAGAGCGTATTCAATATGAAACAAGAGATATTGCTATGAAGATTTTTAAAGAGGCAAAAAATGATTATCAATCAGCCCTAAAAAAAGAAAAATCTTTACTTGCACTTTTAAATGAGCAAAAGGGAGTAATGGTAGATAGTAATGCTGATGCAATATATTACAATAGTCTGAATATTGAGGTTGAAAATATGCGTGTTCTTCTTAATTATCTTGGAAAAAGACAAAAACAATCCATTTTATCTTCGAATACAGAACAATCCGGAATAAGTAATATCAGGGTTATTGATAAGGCTGAAGTCCCTCTTTTTCCTATTGGCTCTGGAAAAAGAAAAACTCTAATAATGGCTTTTGTTTTAGGCATTTCAATCGGATTAGGTTTGATCTTTTTAGCTGATTATCTTGACCGTACTTTAAAAATGCCTGAAGATGTAAGAGCATTGTTAGGGATTCCTACTCTTGGGGTTGTGTTCTCATCAAAGAGTAAATCCTCTAAATCTCTTTATTATTACGGCGATTATAAAGATAGTGAAAAAAAGGATTCAAAAAAGAAATCTGAAACAAAGGATATTGAGCTAATTAATTTTATTGATCCAGAGTGTCAGTTTTCTGAAGCTTACAGAAGTATTCGAACCTCAATACTTCTTTCAAGTGCTGAGCATGCTCCGAGAATAATAACAGTAAGTAGTTCGATTCCTCAAGAGGGGAAAACAGCAACTACAGCTAATCTTGCAATCTCATTTTGTCAATTGGGGAAAAAGGTTTTAATTCTTGACGGTGATATGCGTAAACCAAGAATGCATAAAATTTTTAATAAGAAAAATACAATAGGGCTTTCATCTTACCTTGTTGGAAGGGTAAAATTTTCTCAAGTTATTCAAAAAACTCATATACCTAATCTTTTTCTTGTTCCTTCAGGTCCTATTCCTCCAAATCCTGCTGAATTGATTGATTCTGAAATTATGAAAAATATGCTTAAAGAACTTCTTGATATTGTTGATTTTATATTTATTGATAGCCCTCCATTAATAGGTATAGTTGATACAATATTACTCGCTAAGTATTCTGATGGTGTTGTGCTTGTAAATTGGTCTGGAAAGACAAAGAATGAACTAATTAAAAGAGCAAAAGAAGAATTAGAGCAATTCAATATTAAGATACTTGGAGTTGTTTTAAATAAAGTTGATTTTAGGAAAACAACAACATATAACTATACTTATAATTATCAATATAGTTATAGATATAGAGAGGATGAAGAGGTAAAAAGTAAATGAGTGAATGGGTAGATGAGTAGATGGGTAGCGACTGTCTTAAAAGTCAATAGTTTTTTTAAACATTTTTATAATAAAATTTCAGATTTTTGTTTGCCTCAATGATCATTTTTCTCATAACAGCAACAATAGCCACCTTTGGTG
>JAUXFB010000187.1 GCA_030620255.1 Candidatus Aminicenantota bacterium
ATAATTAGCTCTCTTATCTCCTCATCTATTTCCATAACTTCAAATAGCCCAGCTCTTCCCTTATATCCAGTATTGTGGCAGTGTTCACAACCTTTAGCCTCATAAATTTTTACTAATTTTGCCTCTTCAGGAGAAAAACCAACATCAATAAGAGTCTGAGGCGGGATCTTGGCAGTCGATTTACACTTTTTACACAACTTTCTTATCAATCGTTGAGCAACAATTAATCTCACTGAACTTGAGACCAAAAAAGGTTCTATACCCATATTTATTATTCTTGCAATTGTAGAAGGAGCATCATTAGTATGGAGCGTTGATAACACTAAATGCCCCGTTAACGCAGATTTTATTGCAATATCAGCTGTTTCAAAATCTCTAATCTCTCCAACCAATATAATATTAGGGTCCTGTCTTAAAAAAGATCGTAATGCAGCAGGAAATGTTAATCCAATTTGTTCTTTTATATTAACTTGATTAATTCCAAACAGGTTAAATTCAACTGGTTCTTCAGCAGTCATAATATTAACTTCTTCACTATTTAATTTAGAAATAGCTGAATAAAGAGTGTTGGTCTTACCTGATCCAGTTGGGCCTGTTACCAGTACAATCCCCCACGGTTCAGTAATATTCCTTTCAAATTTATCCAATGATAAAGGTTCAAAGCCAAGTTTTGTCATATCAAGCATTAAATTATCTTTATCAAGAATTCTAATAACAATTTTCTCTCCATGTATAGTTGGCAAACATGACACTCTCATATCTACAATTTTTTTATTACCATTTATTTCCATTTTTGTCTTGATTCTTCCATCTTGAGGGAGTCTCTTCTCTGCTATATCCATTCCTGCCATAATTTTTAACCTTGCTAAAACTTTATTTTTAAGATTCATTGGAGGAGTCATATATTCATGTAATACACCATCAATCCTAACTCTTACTCTAAATGTTCTTTCATAGGGTTCAAAATGTAGGTCTGAAACCCCTTTTGATATAGAATCTTTAAAAGTAAG
The DNA here is from genome assembly GCA_030620255.1 of Candidatus Aminicenantota bacterium. GTDB lineage: Bacteria > Acidobacteriota > Aminicenantia > UBA2199 > UBA2199 > JAUWNT01. Next base: position 1,011 of record JAUXFB010000187.1, read on the forward strand.
GTTAACCAGTTTTATTGCAGGTGCATCCTCATCAAAATCTGCCTCAGTTAGACTTTCTTCCTCCTCCTCTTCAAGTAACTCTATTGCAGATTCATCATCTAACTCGATTTCTTCTAAAAACTTTTGCGCTTCAATTCCATCAGCAAAACCATAATATTTATCTATTGATGCAAGGATCGAGCTTTCTGGAGCAATAACAGGCTGAATTCTTAAGTTTGAAGAAAATCTAATTTCCTCCTGGACAAATAAATTTGAAGGGTCTGCCATTGCAAGCGTTAAAACTGCACCTATTCTATGAATAGGTAAAATAATATGTTTTCTCGCAACTTCAGGCTTTATTAGACTTAAAACCTTTTCATCAATATCAAATTTTGAAATATTTATTGATGGATAACCAAATTGCTTACTAAGCGCCTGTGCTATCTCTTCCTCTGTCACAAAACCAAGCCTTATTAGAACACTCCCTAATTTTCCAGGTTCCTCCTTTTGCTTTTCTACAGCAATCTTTAATTGGTCCTGTGTTAATTTGTTCTCATTTACTAAAATTTCTCCGATCTTCATTGTCTTTATTTATTATATATACATTTTAGTTAAAACATAAATATATGTCAAATATTTACTTTAACATAAACATACCTGAAATTGCTAGATTGCAAAGTTTACCTCCAGAATCAATACCAACGCCAAGGTCAACGATAATATTATGAATATTAAAACCAAGTCCTAAACCATAAAGAATATTAGACTTTTTCCCAAAAAAATGAGTTTCTGTTAAATCATTTAAGAATCCTGCCCTTAAAAAGAATTTATTATAGAAAAAACCCCTTTCAACTCCAAAAGAAACGGGTTGCATCTTCTCTCCATTTAAAAGAAGATCACTTTTTAAAACATCCATATCAAAATAAATCCCCCACTTCATGTCTGGTCTAAATGCAAGCCCAGCAGTTATTCTTTTCTCCATAACAATTTCCCTTTCACCAGTTGATAACTTTGGATTCCCTACATTTTTTATAATAACTCCTAATTTAAAATATTTTCCAATATCTGTTGCAAAAGATAGATCTGTCACAATTTTTGTAAATTTGTGTTCAGCATTCTCCCATCCATGTTCAAGATAAGTTTTAGAATCTGAGCCTGAAGAAAATATATCATCTATTATTGAAGAATTGAAATCACCCGATTTACCTTTTAATAAATGCAAACCCACTCCAAAATAAACATCCTTTGAAATCTTAAATGAATATGCAAAAGAATATTTAGTATATTTCAGACCAATAAAATTCATATTTAAAGAAGCAATGTCTTTATTTGAAATCTCATCTGTTTTTTTAGATAAAACATCGCTCTTGTTTGGGCTAATAACAGCAGTATTAACAAAAGAAACAGAAAACCCATAATCCTTTGTTATAAATCCAGGATCATTAGATTTGAATCCATAAATACCATGTTTTGAATCAAATAAACCTTTTAATTTTACCAATAAATTTTCCTTTTCAGTATCTTTTAAGTTAGCAAAATTTTTCAAGTCATTACTAATAATTACTTTTAAATCATCCAAATAATTTTTATAATCCAAATAACTGTGATTATACTGATATCCACTTATAGAATGGCTTACAAAGGATAATAGAGAAGGATTAACGAATATCGAATTAATATCAAAATTACATGCTACAGAAGCATACCCGAGTGATAATGATCTGGCTCCATAGAATCTATGTGTTATTGAAAACAAACAAAAATTGATATTTATAAATATCAGGAAAAATATAAAAAGTTTTTTCATCTATTAGAATAATATAGTATAACAACCTAAAATGTCAACTATAACTGAACTTTTAATAAATTATTATTTTTTATTTCATAAGAACTTAATTATTCAAATTGTTTCTATTTATTCTTTTTTGTTAATAAGCTTACAAATACAATCGCAATGATAGAAAATAGGAAAGCAGGTATAAGTTCATAAATACCTGTTAAGTCTTTTAAAAATAGCTTCCATATAATTGTAGTAAGTGCACCGGTTATCATGCCAGAAACAATACCATACATGGTTGTTTTTTTCCAAAAAAGAGAAAAAATTAAGGAGGTGCCAAAAGATGCTCCAAGTCCACCCCATGCAAGGAGAACAAGCCAGAAGATTGCATCATGGGCATAATAGGCTATGATTACTGCAATAATTCCTGAAAATAATACTACATACCTGCTTAGTTTCAATTTTTTAGATTCCTCAATCTCTACATTCTGTTTTAGGATCTTTTCATATATATCCCTCACAAAAGTTGAGGCTATGATCAGCAATTGTGAATCCGCAGTGGATAAAATAGCAGCAAAAATGCCCCCTATAAGCAAGCCATAGAGAATTGGACCGAAAAATTTTGCTGAAAGTACAATGTAAACCATTTCTTCAGGGTGGCTAACAGGTAAGTTCTCAACAGAAGGCACAATTATCCTTCCCAATAAGCCTATAAAAATTGCCCCCCAGGCCATAACAACATTCCAGAATGTCCCTATAACAGCAGAAAATCTTAATTTGTCGGGATCATCAATAGACATGTATCTTACAACAATATGAGGTTGTCCAGGAGATCCCAATCCAATACCTAAAAACCCTATAATAGCACCTATTCCTAAAGAGAAAGGATCAATATAGGCTGGATTCAATTTTGCTAACCCTTCTATAAAGAGATTGAATCCACCAATTTTAATTATTCCATAAACTGGAAAAACAACAAGACCAAACAACATAATAATAGCACGAATAACATCATTATAGACAACAGCAATATATCCACCCAGTACCATGTATACCAGGATGAGCATTGCAGAAATAAAGAGGGCTAAAAGTATATTGATATCCAGTGCAGTACTCAAAGCTTTTGCTCCTGCATTAAATTGAGCTGCCACATAAGTAACCATAAAAATTGCAATAATAATAGCTCCGATAATTCTAATTAGATGTTTATTATCATTGTATTTCGATTCAAAATAGTCAAATAAGGTAATGGAATTATACGATTCAGTCTGAATGCGTAATTTTTGGCCAATATAGATAAATTGCAGCATCTCTACCAGTATATATCCTACAACAGCCCAGACAGCACAAGTACCTTTTTTAAAGGCTAGTCCGCTGAG
>JAUXFB010000293.1 GCA_030620255.1 Candidatus Aminicenantota bacterium
GGCTATACTTTCTGAACTTACTCCGGAATCTTCCAATTTTTCCTTTAACTTTTCCTCTATACTGGCAAAACTTAATTCTGTTATCACCTTAAAACTGTTTCCCTCTGACCATACACCATTACCATTTGCATCAACAGCCTGGACAAACCATATATACTCCTGACCGTTTGTTAACCTGTTTTTTGCACACGGTGTCCAGGAAAGAGCAGAGCCTTTTATATCTTTCATTAATACCGGATCTTCCTGAGTCTTTTTTTCTTCATAAGACAAACCCAAACTAAATCTGTCTGCCTTAAAAACAGCGATCCTGTATCCTGCTGCCCAGGAAACTGCTGTCCAGGAGAAAGTAGGGCAGCTTTGCTCAATAATTGCCATGCCGGTTTTTTCACCTGGTGAAACAGCTACCGGGTCCTGATCATCTGCCCGGACCAAAGAAACCAAAAAAATCAAAAAAATAATAATTAAAATTTTTCTCATATTCCCCTCCAGATTTATACTAAAAGCCTTAAATTAAAATGTCAACAAATATTTGAAAAAAAATAAAAAAAAACAATAAAAAACATTTCTGTGGCCTGCTCTCTTTTGTTAATCAAATTCAAGATTTATGTTACAATACACTATATTATTAGGAGAGATTTATGATAAGTCAGGAAAAATTTACAATTAAAGCAAATAATACAATTGAAAAGAGCGTTCAATATGCTCAAGAGTATGGAAATCAGGAGATCACCCCCATTCACCTTTGCAAAAGCATTCTATCTGATAAAGAAAATATAGTTTTTGAAACAATAAAAAAAATTGGACCTGAAATTCATAAAATTTCTATTCAAATTGATGAAGAACTACTGAAATTGCCAAAAGTTGGAGGAGGAGACAGATATGCAAGTAGGGATTTCAAAACAGTTTTAGATAGATCTTTTGAAATAGCAAATCAGTTTAAAGATGAATATATTTCTACTGAACATCTCTTCCTTAGTATACTGGATTTAAAAGGCACAGGTTCCCAGATTTTAAAATCAAATGGAATAGACAAAGATAACTTCTTAAAAGCATTAATGGAAATTAGAGGTGATCACAAAATCACAGACCAAAATCCAGAGGAAAAAATTCAGGCATTAAAAAAATATGGACAAGATCTTGTTGAGCTCGCTAGAAAAGGTAAACTTGATCCTGTGATTGGAAGAGACGAAGAAATAAGAAGAGTCATGCAGGTACTTGGGAGAAGGACAAAAAACAACCCTGTATTGATAGGAGAAGCAGGAGTTGGTAAAACAGCTATTGTTGAAGGCATAGCATTAAGGATTGCACATAAAGATGTTCCTGAAACTTTAAAAAACAAAAAAATCATAGCACTTGATATTGGTACTCTTCTTGCAGGAACAAAATACAGGGGCGAATTTGAAAACAGATTAAAAGCAGTAATAAAAGAAGTATCAAAATCCAATGGGGAAATAATACTATTCATTGATGAAGTTCATACAATTGTAGGAGCTGGGGCTGCAGAAGGTGCAGTAGATGCTTCAAATATGCTTAAACCTGCTCTATCAAGAGGAGAATTACGCTTAATTGGCGCAACAACCCTTAATGAATATAAAAAATATATTGAAAAAGATCCTGCATTTGAAAGAAGATTTCAACCCGTTTTTGTAAAAGAACCATCTATTGAAGATACAATTTCTATCTTAAGAGGGCTAAAAGAAAAGTATGAAATCCACCATGGTATAAAAATAGCAGATGCAGCTTTAATTTCTGCAGCAACACTTTCGGACAGATACATTACTGATCGTTTCCTGCCAGATAAAGCAATTGACCTGGTTGATGAGGCATCTTCCAAATTGAGAATTGAGATTGACTCAAGCCCTGAAGAGCTCGATGAATTGGAAAGAAAGATAATGCAGAAAGAAATCGAACGCCAGGCACTAAAAAAAGAAAACAGCTCAGATTGCAGAGAAAAATTAAAAACATTAATTGATGAACTTGAAAACTTGAAAGTAAAAAGAGATAAAATAAAAACACAATGGAACCTTGAAAAATCTTTAATGAAAAAATTAAGTGTTTTAAAAGAAGAAATCGATCATTTAAAAAATCAACAGAAAGAAGCAGAAAGAAAAACTGATTATGCTATTGCATCCCAGATACAATATGAAAAAATTCCTGGGAAAAATAAAGAAATTGAAAACACTCAGAACAAACTATCAAAAATTCAGAAAGAGAAAAAGATTATAAAAGAAGAAATAAATGAAGAGGATATAGCTGAAGTAGTTTCTAAGTGGACAGGTATCCCTGTTAATAAACTATTAAAAGGGGAAAAAGAAAAACTTATTAAAATGGAAGACAATCTGAAAGAAAGAGTTAGAGGACAGAACGAAGCTGTAAATGCTGTATCAAGAGTAATACGTCGTTCAAAAGCAGGGCTTCAGGACCCGAAAAGACCGATTGGCTCATTTTTATTTCTTGGACCTACAGGTGTTGGTAAAACTGAGTTAGCAAAGGCTTTAGCTGAATTTATCTTTAATAGTGAAAAAACAATGGTTAGAATTGATATGTCCGAATATATGGAAAAGCATTCAGTATCAAAACTAATAGGAGCTCCTCCTGGATATATAGGATATGATGAGGGTGGCCAATTAACAGAAGCAATCAAGAGAAGACCTTATTCTTTAATACTTTTAGATGAGATTGAAAAAGCTCATCCAGATATATTCAATATTTTACTACAAATACTTGATGATGGAAGATTAACAGATGCTAAAGGTAAAACTATTAATTTTAGTAATACAATTATTATTATGACATCCAATTTGGGTTCTGAGCTTATCCTGGATAAAAGAGATTACAAA